>JAFTRB010000122.1 GCA_017462445.1 Clostridia bacterium | reverse complement strand
TGTAAAGGTCAGACTTCGTCCCGGCTTCTTCCCCTTCGTGGAGCCCGGCTTTGAGCTGGATATCAACTGTGAGATTTGCGGCGGTGACGGTTGTCCCTCCTGCAAGAACTCCGGCTGGCTTGAGCTTTGCCCCTGCGGAATGATTCACCCCCGTGTGCTTGAGGAGGGTGGAATTGATACCGAGAAGTATACCGGCTTTGCCTTCGGCCTTGGTCTTACCCGTCTGGCGATGATGAGATACGGCGTTAAGGATATCCGTGATTTCAACAGCGGAAGCCTTAAGTCCTTAGGACAGTTCAAGTCCCTGTAAACGCGAAAGAGAGGAATAGAATATGTTTTTATCAATGAATTGGATTGGCGACTTTGTCGACCTCTCCGGCCTTGACAAGAAGGCCCTGATTCACAACTTCACACTCTCCACCGCCGAGGTTGAGGACATTATCGTAAAGGGCGAGGACACCTTTGGTGTTGTTGTCGCAAGAATTCTCTCGGTGGAGAATCATCCCAATTCCAAGAAGCTTCACCTTCTGAAGGTTGACACGGGTAGCGAGGTTCTTGACATTGTCTGCGGCGCGCCCAATGTGCGCGAGGGAATGAAGGTTGCTCTTGCAACGAACGGAGGCTCGGTTGCGGGCCACGCAATCTCGGTTGCTACGGTTGGTGGCTACACCTCCTACGGTATGTGCTGCTCGGAGGCAGAGCTGGGTATCAGTGATGACAATTCCGGCATCTGGGAGATTACCGATGATATCCCTCTTGGCACAGACATCAAGAGCGTATATGATATTGATGATATAATTTTTGAGGTTGACAACAAGTCGCTCACCAATCGCCCCGACCTGTGGAGCCATTACGGTATCGCCCGTGAGTTCGCTACTATAACAGGCAGAGAGCTGAAGAAGCCGAAGGCTTTGAATGTTGACGCTTACGCGGGTCTGCCCGAGGTGGCTGTTGATGTTAAGGCTACCGACCTCGTTTACAGATATACCGCTATAAAGGTAGAGAACATTACTCGTAAAATCTCTCCTGTTAATATGCGAATTCGCCTTTACTACTGCGGCTCTCGCGCTATTAATTTCCTTGCCGATCTGACAAACTATGTGATGCTTGAGCTTGGTCAGCCTATGCACGCCTTCGATAACAGAAGGGTCGATTGCATCGAGGTTCAGACCTTCCCCGAGGGAAGAAGCTTTGCTACCCTTGACGGCGTGGAGAGGAAGATTGATGAGCAGATGCTTATGATTACCTCGGGCAATGAGCCTGTGGCAATTGCCGGAGTTATGGGCGGTGATGCCTCCAAGATAGAGGATGATACGACCTCTCTTCTTCTTGAGTCGGCTACCTTTGATGGCGTAAGCGTAAGAAAGACTACCACAAGGCTGGGCCTCCGTACCGATGCCTCGATGAGATACGAGAAGATGCTTGACCCCGAGCTTTGCCGTATTGCAACCGAGAGACTGCTTGCTCTGCTTGCAGAGCTTGACACGGGAGCGCGTGTCATCTCCTCCTTCACCGATTGCTATGTAAGAAAATATCCTACGATCACCCTTAGCTTTGACCGCAGATATGTGGATAGATATACCGGCATCGATATCCCCACCGACAGGATAGTTACCACCCTTAAGGGGCTTGGCTTCCTTGTATCGGTTGATGGGGACAACTTCACCGTAACCGTACCCTCCTGGAGAGCCACCAAGGATGTCACCATCAAGGCGGATATCATCGAGGAGATCACCCGTATCTATGGCTATGACAACTTTGATATCTGCACCTCTATGTCTGCTCTTGCTCCCGTTCGCAAGGAGATTCTCAAGAGCGACGAGGACAGAATGAAGGATCTGCTTGTAAAGAGCTACCGTATGCACGAGGTTCATTCCTACATCTGGTCGGACAGCGACAAGAATGCGGAGCTTGGCATAGCTACTCCCGAGAATGTCAGGGTTCTTAATGCACAGACCCCCGCGCATCAATATCTCCGTGTATCTATGATACCCACCCTTCTTTCCTTTGTGAAGGAGAACAGAAGCTACCGTGATGAGTTCGCCATCTTCGAGATTGGCCACACGGTTGAGGGGCTTCGCGCTGATGGCAGCTGCAATGAGCAGAACAAGCTCGGCGCCGTAATCTATTCCAGGACTGCAACCGAGGAGAGCCTTTTCCTCCGTATGCGTGATGCTGTAAGCGAGCTTTGCTCCGATATTCTCCATCAGCCCGCCGAGTATGTAACCGCTACCGATGTAGCAGATTATCAGCATCCTGTGAACAGCTTTGATATTGTTGTTGGCGGCGAGAGGGTTGGATATATTTCTGTGCCTCACCCCATCGTGCTGGGCAACATAGATAAGAAGTGCGCGGTTGCCTTCTTCGAGCTTTATACCGAGAAGTTTGCCTCCGTCAAGCCCGGCGCAAATAAGTACAGCGAGCCCTCCAGGTTCCCTGCAATCGACATCGATATGACCTTTGTCTGCGATGTTGCAAGCGTGGTGCTTGGCAAGGTAGACGAGCTTGCTCGCGCAAACGCAGACGGACTTCTCCAGGATGTGAGAATGAAGGATGTATATACCGATAACGAGGGCGTTACCGCTCTTACCCTTCGCTTCTCCTTTGTTTCTCGCGAGAGAACACTCTCCAAGCAGGAGCTTCAGCCTGCTATCGACAAGATCGTTGGCGCGCTTGCAAAAATCGATCTTGTACTTAAGGCGTAAAGAGCAAAAGGAACTTTTAAAAAGCGAAAATAAGCCCCTCGGCAGAATGCCGAGGGGCTTTGATATTATTTAACACGGTTAAGCAGTTGCGAGAATAAATGTAAACAATTATTTGCTTAATGAGTCAGCACCCAGAAGGCTACCGCGCCGGCGGCTGCAACATTCAGGGAGTCTACTCCGTGGGACATAGGTATCTTGGCGGTGTAGTCGCAGGAGGCTATGGTCTTGTCGGCCAGGCCGTCGCCCTCCGTGCCCAGGATTATGGCAAGCTTTTCCTCGCCTCGAAGCGCCTTATCGTCTATGCTGACCGAGTTGTCGGTGAGCGCCATTGCCACGGTCTTAAAGCCCAATGAGCGGAGAAGCTCCATTCCTTTTGCGGGCCAATCGCTTTTGCTCTCTCCGATTTTCCCCCAGGGGACGGTAAACACGGTTCCCATGCTGACTCTTACAGCCCTTCGGCATAGTGGGTCACAGCAGGTCGGGGTTATAAGCACCGCATCAATACCGAGCGCGGAGGCGGAGCGGAATATTGCGCCAATGTTGGTCGAGTCGGCTATTTCCTCGAGGACGGCAACTCTTTTTGCGCCCTTGCATAGCTCCTCCACCGTCTTGGGGGCAGGTCTTTGCATTGCGGCGAGAGCGCCCCGTGTTAGCTCGAAGCCTGTCATTTTTGTCAGAACCTCGGTGGGCGCTGTGAATATCGGAACTTCGTAGGGCAGGGCGCTGAGGCGGTTGATTACCCCCTCGACAGCACCGCCCAAGAGCCTTTCATCGGTGAGCAGGGAGATGGGCTTGCAGCCTGCATCCATAGCTACCTCGATAACCGTCGGGCTCTCTGCTATAAAAATTCCCTTTTCAGGCTCCAGCTTGTTCCTTAACTGCGCACCGGTCAGGCGCACATATACATCAAGGCGCGAGTCGGAAAAATCGGTAATTCTTGTTATTTCTGCCATATCACTTAACTCTGTTTTCCTCGATTTGCCTAACCATATCCCGACAAACCGCGCCCATTAATCTGCACGCCTCGGGATATACCGCCTTCGGCAGATGACGGTAAAAGCCGTCCGCCTCCAGGGTGAAGTCTCCCTTGTAGTTTATCTCGCCCAGCGCCTTGCAAATGCCCTCCCAATTAAGAAGAGATACACCGGGGAGGGTGTGGAGATCGGAGCGGTAGTCCACATCGTGAGCGTGGATCACGCCAAGCCTGTCATGGCCGAGGATACGGATCGACTCCTCCGGCTCTCTTCCGCAGAGTGCCACATGGCCGAGGTCGAGGCAAAGGGTGAACGCCTCATCGTCGTCCAGGGTGTCAAAGTATCTGATATGCTCATAGGGGTCTGCGCAATCGCTGTCTACGATACCGCGGTGAATGGGGTGAAGCTCCCACATATTCTCTATCGCAATCTTAACCCCATACTCCTTGGTGTAGGGGGCAAGCGCACGGTAGAACTTCATATTCATCTCGAAGTGCTCCTCCTCGTGACCGTAATAGCGAGGGTCGGTAATCGGGTGGATAACCATATTTTTTACCCCGAGGAGCGAGGCAAGCTCCAGGCACCTGGGCAGAACGGGGAAGGTGTCGGTCAGGTAGAACTCCTTGCCACCGCCAAAGGGGGCGTGCATCTGATTGAAAATTATGCCTCTTTCGTTGGCCTTTTTTCTTAGCTGGGTGGCATATTCCCTGTAGCCCTCCGCTTTTACTCTTTCGGAGGTAAACATAGAGAAATCCAGGGCAGGGAAGCCCGCATCCTTGAACATATCCAGGGCGGTGTCTTCGTCAAAGTGGCTGAACAGAGCATCGGTCGTTGTAGAATATAGCATAACATTCTCCTGCGGCTTAATAATTTTACATACTAATATTATCATTTAAGAGGAGGAAAGTCAATATTTAATAGATAAATAATGTATCAACCTGAAATATAAAAGGGGATATGAAAGCATACAGGCATTTAATATCCTTCGAGGTAGTATAAAAGGACTTTTCTCCTTTTTTCTCTATGTGACTAAATCACGGAATATGGGGAAAAATAGTGCTATAATGGTCACAAAAGAGCGAGGAAGCTCACGAAAGGAGAAAGAAAACTGAAGTTTCAAGTTCTAAACAAAGCTAATTTTGACGAGATAGTATCGAGCGGTAAAACTGTGCTTGTAGACTTCTATGCCGACTGGTGCGGCCCCTGCCGTATGCTCAAGCCCATACTTGAGGATGTTGCAAAGGAGAGGGAGGATATTATAGTCGGCAAGGTCAATGTCGACGAGGAGGATTATCTAGCAAGCAGGTACGGAGTGTTCAGCATTCCGACTCTCATCGTATTCAAAAACGGCGAGATCGTAAACCAGGCGAGCGGAGCCAGACCGAAGGCGCAGGTGCTTGCCCTTGTCGATGGCTGACAATAAAAGCATGGGGTAGGCGTTATGCCTACCCCGTGTTAAATAATTTGACATATCTAAAGAAATATTAGAAATAATATGTAAATAATTGATTACATTGCGAGCTTTC
>JAFTRB010000121.1 GCA_017462445.1 Clostridia bacterium | reverse complement strand
CGGAACACTGGACCAGCCGCCACTCTCTCCGCCTGCATGGTTGTTCCCGGTAGTTTGGAGCATCCTGTATGTGCTGATGGGTATAGCCTGCTATCTGGTTGTGGTAAGTCGGGTATCAATGGACGAGAAGGGAAGAGCATTAAAGGTGTATGGGCTTCAGCTTCTATTCAATTTCTTCTGGAGCATTCTCTTCTTCAACTTTGATTTGTATTACCTCACCTTCGCATGGATACTTGCCCTTCTGGGACTTATAATTGCAACCACCTATCTTTTTTACAAAATCGATAAAAGAACGGTATATCTCCTTCTTCCCTATATTTTGTGGGTGGCTTTTGCCTCCTATCTCAATATAGGAGTAGCAATACTGAATTGAATAATTATAGCCGAGGCGAAAATAAGCTCCACGCCTCGGCTATAACTTTTATGATGATACCCGTGTTAAATTATTCGTGAAAAAATGCTGAATTTCAGCTTTAAAAAGAAATGATAAATGCAAATAATAGTTGTCATTCTCCCCGTCGGACAGCTTTGTACTTAAGCGGAGATAGTCCAACCTTCTGTGTGAACAGATGTGAAAAATAATGCTCATCTGAAAAGCATAGCTTGTCCGATATGCTTTTAACACTCATCGATGTTGTAAGGAGCAGGGCTCTCGCGATTTCCAGCTTTTTGTCAAGCAGATACTGGTAGGGAGTAACACCCTTGTAGCGCTTGAAAACACGAATCAAATTTGCCCTTGACATAAAGAAGCGTGATGCAATCTCATCCAAGGTAACTTTGCTGTACACAGATGATGCCAGCTCGTTTTCAATTCTTTTTTCGATTTGAATTCGATCGTCCCGTCTATTTCTTGCTATGGCTAATATTATTTGATGCAGATTGTCGGCAATTATAAGCATCTTTTCCTTTTCGCTCACCGGCGCAAACGAAATATCATATATGCTTTTGAAATATTCAGCGACATCAAGCTTGTATACCCCCGAGCCAATTCCGAAGCCTAAAAGCATCATATCAATATAATCCGAGGAAAAAGTTACCCATAGCTTGTGCATCGGATTCTCGCTGTCGGAGTAGAAGTTTCTTGCATCGTCCTTTCCGACAATATACATACACCCACCCTCCAGGGTGTGCCAGGCGTCGTTAATAAAAATGTACCCCTTACCGCTAAGCACATATTCGAATATGTAATGCTTTTTCGTGGGCGGGCGTTTGTTTTTGTAGTGCGGTGACGGCTTTGTCGAGCCAACAATTATGTATTTGATCGGTTGCTCATCGTCCAGAAGCATAGTATACGCATCCTCATATTCTTCGTGTTCAAATTCGGGCGCGATATACTTCAGCTCTTCAACCGAGCGCATAATTTCTACATTTTTACTCATTTGCGCATTTTCCTAACTTTTTCATCAATAATTTATATTGAATACAATGTTCAATTATATTATACCATAATCACAATGTATTTTCAATGCATTTTTCAAAAATTTCAACCCGGAGGTAGGAAATGAGTAAAAAAACTAGGCTATTATCATTGTTCTTAGCCCTCTGCCTGATTTTTGGAGCTATCGTTGTTATCCCAACGGCGGCAACAGAGGCAGTAGACACCAGTGGATTAATAAAAAAGGAGAATAAGGAATTGAGACTGTGGTATGATAAGCCCGCTCCCGATGACGATAACCGTGGCTGGAAGTATTCCAGCTCGAGGAACAGCGGCTGGGAAATTCTGGCTATGGCTCTCGGTAACTCCTATATGGGAGCCAAGGTGTTCGGTCTCACCGAGCGGGAGAGAATTCAGATAAATGAAAATACTCTCTCCACAAGCGGCGGTACACAGAACTCGGGAACAACCAACTTCACCGAGACATATATTCATTTTGATCATACATACGCGGATGTCACAGGATACGAAAGAGACCTGTCGCTCAACGATGCAATCTCGCATGTTGAGTACAACTATGGCGGCGTAACCTACTCCCGTGAATACTTTACAAGCTATCCGGACAAGGTTATGGTTATTCGCCTTGACGCAAGCCAAGAGGGAAGCGTCAATTTTACACTTCAGCCTAAAATCCCGTATTATGTGTTCGAGGGTAAGACGGGTGATGTTACGGTTAGCGATATAACCACATCCGGTACAAGCAGCGTAGGTACGCTCACCCTTGAGGGAAATCTTCCCGGTAGCAACAAGAGCGGTAGCGAAGCAGGATATGTAGCAGGCTCGGGTACTGTCGGCTACGATATGGACTTCGAGGCGCAGTTCAGAGTCTTTGCAACCGGTGGAACTATGACCACGGGCTTCAACGCCGCAGGCGGCACTGTTGACGAGGTTGACGAGTATGCTAACGGTACAATAACCGTTTCGGGCGCGGACAGCGCTTACATCATTATCGCTCTCGGTACAAATTACGAGATCGACCCCCAGGTATTTATTGAAAATGCCAATAATAAGAAGCTCGATGGCTTTGCTCACCCCCATGAGAAGGTAACAGCAATGATCGAGGCTGCCTCCGAAAAGACCTATGAGCAGCTTCGCGAGGCTCATGTTGCCGACTACACCGAGCTGTTCTCAAGAGTGTCGCTCAATCTCACCGATGAGGTGCCCGACATAACCACCGACGCTCTTATTGACCAGTACAGAGCGGGTAACTATCATCCCTATGTTGAGGAGCTTCTCTTTGCCTTTGGTAGGTATGTGCTTATCGCCTCCTCCCGTTCCGGCAATCTTCCTCCCAACCTTAACGGAATCTGGAACAGATATCACAATGCTATATGCCTGAACGGCTACTGGGCGAATGTCAATATTCAGATGAACTATTGGTCCGCCTTCAGCACCGACCTTGCCGAGTGCTTTGACAGCTTTGTTGAGTTCATTAACGCTTATGCCGAGGGAAACAGGCTGAGCTGTATTTACAGGCTCACCTCTATGGGCCTGGCATCTGCAGACGAGATAGAGGGCGCTCTTTGGTCGATGGGAACGGGTACAACTCCCTTCATTTGCTCCAGCGCCAGTGGTGGCAGAGACGGTTGGGGTAACACACCCTTTATGGCAGAGTCCTTCTGGGACTACTATGACTACACTCGCGATGAGGAGATTCTCAAGAACATCTCCCTCCCCGCGCTTATGAGCTCGGCTAACTTCCTTACCTATGTAATGAAGTACGATGAGGAAACAGGTCTTTACCTGACTCCCAACTCCGGCTCACCCGAGCAATCTACCACTAGCCCCTATATCGACTACGCGGATAAGCACCCCGGATATATCCCCGAGGGTACAACCTATGACCAATCCCTGACCTACAGCAACTATCTGCACGTGCTTGACGCAGTAGCGATCATAGGCGAGGAAAATCTTACCGAAACCGAGCGCAGGACTCTCGAAAGGATAAGAGAGCAGGTTAATAATCTTGACCCTGTGCCAATCGGTCTTTCCGGACAGATCAAGGAGTTCAGAGAGGAAACCTATTACGGCGAGATCGGCGAGCCTAACCACAGGCACATCTCTCACCTTTTGTCCGTATATCCTTCCTCCATCGTTAGTGTTGCACATACTCCTGCCTGGATCGATGCGGCAAGAGTTTCGCTTAAGAACAGGGGAGAGAACTTCCCCTGGGGCTGGTCCTTTGTCTCTCATGTAGTTGCCAACGCAAGAATGGCAAACAATGACCAGGCGTATAATATGCTCAACAAGGAAATAATTAACACCGTTGCATACAACCTTTGCACCATGGGCGGCGGCAACTTCCAGGTTGAGGCAAACCTCGGCTCTCCTGCTGCCATCGGCGAGATGCTTCTTCAGAGCCATGAGGGCTATATCGCTCCCCTCGCAGCCCTTCCCACCGCTTGGGACAGCGGCTCCTACTCCGGTCTTGTTGCCCGCGGCAACTTCTCGGTTGGCGCAGCCTGGGAAAACGGACTCGCTCAGGTGTTTGAAATCACCTCCCGCAGTGGCGAAAGAGCATCGGTTTACTACCCCGGTATTGCAAATGCAACCGTTACCACCTCTGATGGCAGGGCAGTATCCTTCACAAGAGATAGCCTTGACCTCATCTCCTTCGATACAAAGAAGGGTGAGACCTATGTAATCACAGGATTTGAGGAGCAGATTTATCCCGACGCTCCCGAGTCTCTTGGCTACACTGTTAGCGAGATTGGAAGCTACAAGCTTGCTTGCTCCACGGTTGATAGCGCGGTTCGCTACAATCTTTATAAGGCTGTTGAGAATTCTCCCACATATACCTACATAGGCAGCTCTATGGACGGTACCTTTACCTACACAGCGCCTATCGAGGAGAGAAATAGCAGAACGACATTTGCGGTTACAGCTGTGAATATCGACGGCAGAGAGAGCGAAAGAACTCTTGCTTATTATAATTCTCAAAAGCTTGATGCCGAGATCGTTGAGTTAAACGGCAGCGTGCTTGAAAGCGGCGAGCTTCAGATAACCGTCAAGTCTGAGGGAAGCGCTAAAAAGTATAAGGTTTATACTGCGCCCAAGTCAAATGGCGATGCTACTCTTCTTTGCGAGAGTGAATACCCCATAATTATTCTTGAGGGCTATGACCGTTCGAATTACTACTATGTATCGGCAGTCAGCACCTATGGCGGCGCTGAGAGCGAGAAGGTCGTTCTGTCCAGATTTGGCACTGGCTCCAAGATTGACTATAATCCTCTCAATATCCTTGAGGGCAAGGTCTTTGAGGCAGGCTCCCTGGCAACGGCAACTCACTCCGGTCTTGAGTCGGGTATTATGACCTATTACGATTACACCAAGCTGACCGATGGAAGCTTGCATGCAAAGCAGGGCAGATATTCTACAAAGTCCGGAACTTCTCCGCAGACGATGGATGCCATTGTGGACCTTGGCGCAGGCTATATTCTCGATGAGCTTTTGATATATGACTTTAGTCCCTCGGATACTGCGGCCAACTATATGGGAACAGGTCTTACGATCGAGACCTTCTCCTTTGGCAAGTGGACAACCGCTTATAATGCTACCGACAATGCTGAAATTGTAAAGCAGAGAGTAGCAGGTAAGGGTTATCTCTCCTTTGACCTTTCGGGCATAAGGGCAGAAAAGATTCGCGTCTATATCCCCAACAATTATTCAACAAACTCTGTTTCGCTTTACGAGATCAAGTGTATGGGTGTCCTTGATGACAACAATTACACTTATACAAATAATCTCTTTAGCGGTAAGCAGTTTACCCTTAACGGCACGCATTCTCTTGTCAGTGGAAGCAATGTTGCCAACCTGACCGACGGTAGCGCCGGTACACAGTTCCGTGTAAGCAAGGGTAGTATTGATGTAACAATTAACCTGGGCGCAACTACAATGCTTGACAGCATTACAGTTAATTTTGATTTCAACACATACGCAGATAACAGTTTAGGTAGATACCGTTGTGGCAAGGATATAACGATCTATGCCATTAATGATGGTAAGGAAACGGTTGCCTACTATGAGCTATTCAAGACTGCCGACTTGGACAAAGACTCCAACGGTAAAAAAGGCGTCGTAACCTTCAACCTTGGTGGAGCTGAGGCTGATAGCATCAGAATTTACATTTCTGAGCAATATAGTGGTAACAACGGCGCTGCGACCTATACAGATTACATAGGCATTAACGACATCAGCTGCTCCGGATATGAGGCTGGCGAGACAAGTGGAATTATAGGCGATAGAATAAATATTCTTGATGGACGGGAATTCACCCCCGGCTCACTTGCTACAACAGTTCATAGTTCCGACTATGGCTATAACAAGCTTACCGACGGTGGATACCACTATCAGCAAAATAGGTTCTCTACCAAATCCAGCGACGGAGTACAGCGCTTCGATGGCTCGGTACTGTTCGGTGGCTCCTACAGACTTGATGAATTGCAGATTTACGATTACAATGCGCAGGTAGATCCTAACAAGTCCGACCCCACCTATGCTGGCGCTGACCTGCTTGTTGAGGCGTTTATTGATGGCGCTTGGGTAAAGGTGTTGTACTGCACACAGGCAGAGTATGCTTCCCACCGTGTGTTCGTAAGCAATACTCAGGGTGGTGCATACCTCTCCTTTAACCTTGGCGGCGTTGTTGCTGAGGGCATACGCATTTACAACTCAAAGCAGCACGGACAGTCTATAAGCTATAATGAGATAAAAGTTTTTGGCTATGAGTATATGTACCCACAGGGAGCATCCGGTCGTGAAAACATCTTTAGCTCGGCAACCGTTACCACCGATGGCGTAGCATCCTCCTCTAACCCTGTTGCCAATATCACCGACGGCAAGACCGACAGCTACGCTGTGGTTGAAGGAACAAACGGCACCTATTCCATAACCATAACCCCCGAGAAGCTTCAGCCTATCAAGAATATGAAGATTTACGAGAACATCCTTCCCACAAATCTCATCGATGGTGTAGCTTCAACCGCCTCCGACAATACCACAATCGAGGTAATGATCGGCGGTGCCTGGTACACCCTTTACAAGGGACTTTCGCTTAGCACTGGTGTCTATACAGCTGTTGATATGTTCGGTGTTGAGTGCGAAAAGGTAAAAATCACCTTCAACAACACACGCCTCTTTGATGGCGAGAGCGTTTACAGAGCTGCAGAGATCTGCGAAATATCCTGCACAACCACAAGTCTTCCTGTTGATAGAGCGGCCCTTCTTGAAGCCTTCAAGGCTTATGAGGCTGTTGATGTCAGCGCAGAATTCGGTATGAATAAGGTCCAGGAAAGCAAGCTTGCCGAGCTTCTTACCCTCCTTATGGATACCGGAGCAGATCAGAGTACGGTTGACGGCTATGCCGCAATGATCAACGAGGCAACCGAAAAGCTTTCCACAGGTAGCGTTGTTACTGATAAGTATGGCGACCTTGAGGGCTTCAATCTTACCCTTGGCGGTAATGTCGGCTTCAACTTCTATGCAAATCTTGTAGAGAATATTGTAACAGATTTCCCGAATGCCTATGTGCTTGTTCAGTATGCAAGCGGCAGAACCGATAAGGTCAGATTGGCTGATATGACCACCGATGCTTTCGGCAGATACATTATCAGCTTTGATATGGCTGCAGCGGAGATGACCGACAAGGTTAAGCTTCGTCTTATCCTTGACGGTGACAACTGCGGAGAATATTTTGAGAAATCTGTAAAGGATTATGCTAATGCAATCCTTGCTGACAGCAGCTATGAGGCTGAATATCCCGGTGTAAATGCGCTGATGACCGCAATGCTCAATTATGGCGCATATGCCCAGACCTACTTCGGATACAATACAGATACCCCTGCAAACGAGGGCTTGGATGCCACTCTCGGTGATGTCACAGAAAACTCCGCATTGACTATGGAGGTTGGGGCAAACGGAGTGACTGTAACAAGCTGGAGACTCACTCTCGAGAGCGAGGTACAGGCAAAGCTATATCTCACATTTGCCGAGGGCAGCGAGAAGGAGAACTACATTGTTCGCCTTGCTATTCCCGACGGTAGATCGACCATTCTTGATATCGAAGAGCGTGACGGCAGATACTTTGTAGTTATTGAAGATATTCCTTCTTACTATCTTGACGATTACTATTATGTCGTAATTACTAACATTACTGACAATAGCACAACCACTGTTAAGCTTTCTGCAATGTGCTATGTTGCAGAGACTCTCGCAAAGTCGGATGCCTCGGCTTCGCTTGTTGATCTCGTCAAGGCACTGAAGCTTTATTCTGTTGCGGCAAATGCCTATGATGAGGTTAACGGACCCAAAAATGTAAATGTGGTATATGAGACAGAGGAGGGCGTAGTTCTCGCCACCGATAGAGTGACAGGCTTCATCGGCACTGATTACTACTTGGATAGCCTTCAATAAGCTAAAGAGGTGATGAAAATGAAAAAACTGAATGAAATAATCAATGGAGCGGAGTAT
>JAFTRB010000120.1 GCA_017462445.1 Clostridia bacterium | reverse complement strand
AGCATTATAAGCGACAACCTCGAGAACTTTGATACCGAAATTTTCTATATGTTTGAGGTTCAGTCCCGAAATAAGGTTACGGTCTTTAGCGGTGAGCATCCGCTTTGCCCCGTGCTTCGCAAGCTTATGCAGGAGTCATACGAGGAGTATTCCATCAAGGATTTGTGCTACAAGCTTCCCATCAGGGCAAATATATATCTTATGATGACTGCGCTTTTGCGCTTCTACTGTGGCTCTAAGGATGAGTCGGATAGAATTGTCTACCACAATGTTCTGCGTCTGAGACCTGTTATTACATACATAGCCGAGCATTTCAAGGAGAAGATATATATCGACGAGCTTGCAAGAATGATCAATGTCTCGCCCGACTACTTCACCAAGATGTTCAAGTATAGCATTGGCAAGACTCCAATCGATTACATAAACGGTCTGAGGATTAACCATTCAATGCGTCTGCTTACAGGTCTGGATATTCCTATGGCAGAGATTGCGGATATCATAGGCTTCTGCAACGCCAACTATTTCCACAAGATTTTCAAGCAATATATGGGAACAAGCCCTCTTGCATACCGCAAGAGTCAGGAGGCATAATTTAACAGCCCTTGCGTAGGCAAGGGCTGTTAAAAATAATATGATAGATATAAAAAAGGAATTGTTCGCCCTTCGGGATGAGGGCTACCGTGACTTTACATCCGCCCTCTCTCCGACGGTAGAAAAGGGGAGCATAATCGGCGTAAGGCTTCCGCTTCTGCGAAAGCTTGCAAGGCGATTAAAGGATACAGAGGAGGGAAGAGCGCTTCTTTGCGAGCTTCCTCACACATATTATGAGGAGTATCTTTTGCACCTGTTTTTGGTTGAATTTATAACCGATTTAGATAGAGTGATATTTGAATGCGAAAGAGTCCTTCCATATCTCAATTCCTGGTCGCTTACCGACTCCTTTTCGCCGAAGATCCTTGGTAGGCACAAGTCGAGGTTGCTCGAGAAATCTCGGGAATGGCTGAATTCTGCCGAGGAATATACCAGGAGATTTGGGATTTTGCAGCATATGCGGCATTTTCTTGATGAAGATTTTCGGGAGGAGTATTTATCTGCCGTAGCATCAAGCGCCGATGGAAGATATTATGTAGATATGGCGGTTGCCTGGTATTTTGCAACGGCTTTGGTAAAGGCAGAGCAGGCTGCTCTTCCGTATTATTTGGAGCGCCGTCTGCCTCCCGCGGTTCACAAAATGGCGGTAAGAAAGGCGCTTGACAGCTTCCGCGTAAGGAAAGAAATCAAGGATATCCTTCGTAAACTATCCTTTACAAACAAAACCTGATGGGGCAAATTTTCAGTATTGGGATAAAAAGCGAAGGATAAATTTAATCTTATAAAAAACAGGGCGAGGTACAAATTATACTGTACCTCGCCCTTTCGCTTAGGGAAAGCCTCGATGAAGTAGCCCCGATTTTTTTATTCTCTTATTACAGTAAGCTCCTCTTCACCTCTGACATATCCCGGTGTAACAATAACCTTCTTTACGGATTTGTCCGAGGGAAGCTCATACATCGGATTCAGCATAATACCCTCAACAATAGATCTCAGACCTCTCGCTCCGGTATTCCTCTCAATCGCAAGATGCGCAATTGCTCGGAAAGCCTCGTCCTCGAATTCCAGCTCGATTCCATCAAGGCTGAACAGCTTCTGGTACTGCTTATAGAGCGCACCCTTAGGCTCCTGGATTATCCTGACCAGTGCCTCCTCGTCAAGATTATCGAGCGCCACGATAACAGGGAGTCTGCCCACCAGCTCGGGTATAAGACCGTATTTTACTACGTCGTGAGCCTGAACATCGCGATATACACCGCGCTCAATCTTTTCCTTTTTCGTGCTTTTCTCTGTGGAGAAGCCTATCTGCTGCGAGCCCTTGCGAGCCTCAATAATGCTTTCAATTCCATCAAAAGCGCCACCGCAGATGAATAGAATATTCTTTGTGTTGATCTGTATAAATTCCTGGTTGGGATGTTT
>JAFTRB010000119.1 GCA_017462445.1 Clostridia bacterium | reverse complement strand
CAAGAAAATGGAAACAGGTTCTCCGACACTGTTTGAAAACGCAAAGATCTCCAAAATAGAAAAGAATTGCGTTGTTAATATCTTCTTTGAAGATGGTACAAGTGTTTGGACACCGTACTTGTGGTTGTTTTGGCAAATCAAAGGCGATATATTTAATGCGATGACAAAGTGGCCTTGGTTTGATAATGTGCGCGAGGATGAACGTTACGCAAAGCTCCTTGCAAAAGCAAAAGAAATGGCTGAAGTGAAATAAATTGTAATCTTCTTATAGCCCCGCCTCGTGCGGGGCTTTTCTTTGCTTTCCGCATATCAAAAATTCATTTTACCTCTAATTTTGCAGACACTCGGGTAAGCTATAATTAGCATAATTTTTGCATCGTTAAAACGCATTCAATAAGAAGAAAATGGAAACGGAAATCCCAAAGCTAAGTGCGCCGACGAGAAGCTTTATAAGAATATACGGGATGAATGACAGTTTGCCCTCCGTGACCAACGCGCGCGATTGCAGAAGAGCAGAGAGACCGCCAACCCCTAAGGCGCAGGAGCATAATCCTATTTTCAGCCACTCCGGTAGAGAGGCTTCGCTTATCAGCTTTACAGCTCTTGTTACCTCAAGGAGCATTGCGAGAACCAGCCTTAGCCATTTACCCGGGAGAACATAATCCAATGCGCCTCCAAGTACAGAAAAGGCAGTAATAAAGGAAATAATTGTAACAAAGCTTGCTCCTGCCTTCTTTATACTCTCTACAATACTGAACTTCTGCCCGATAATTATTGTCGAACTATTAGTTTCTGTGATTTTTCTTTTTGTAATAATGCCTGCGATCAGACTTGAGAGCAATATCGAAACAGCAATAATAATTCCTTGCCTTCTGCTCTTTAGCATGCCAAGCCCAACCCCTCCGATTATGAACGGCAGAGATGGTAGAGAGGCTAATGGAATTAACCTTTCTGTGTTGGCTTTGTCTAATTCTCCGACCCTGTACAGCTCGTCAGCGCCAATCGCTCCTTGTGGGAAGCCACATATCCATCCTGCAAATAGCGGAGCAATTCCACTCACCGGCAAGCCCATAATTTTTCCAAGCAGCCTATTAAAGCCCCCTCTCTTGGCTCTCTTTGATAAATGGATATATATGTCGCATAAAATCATAAACGGGAAGCCTGTCGGTAGCACGCTATTGATTGCCAGCGACAAGCCTTCAAGAACATGCCGTGAAAGCCTTTGGGAAAGAACAACAGCGTATAGAGCCAGCCCCAAGGTGCAAAGGGGCATTATAAGGCTACGGGCGATCTCACCAATTGGATTTCTTTTTGCTTGGGCTTCCCTTGTCATTAATCATTTCTCCTTTTCATAAACTCTATAAAGACTTATGTTAAAAGGGGAGATAAAATGACATCAAACAGAAGGAGATATTCAAGAGCGGCAATTCTTTCTTCACCCAATCAGGTGGATATTCAGCTTCGCAAAAGCGGCAGAGGTGCGGTGCTTTTGCTATCCTCTGTTATAGGCATCTCATCTCTTTCAGAGGAGGAAATAGTCACCCTTACTCACAGTGGGCGCATTCGCCTTGTCGGAGAGGGGCTGACTGTATATACAATGGAGGACAAGTCGGTTGAGATATCTGGAAAAATCACATTAATGGAGCTTGAATATGGTCGCAGGAATTAATCTTTATGAGTGGCTCTTTGGCTATCGCATCATTTATCTGTCAAGCGAAGCCTGCGCCGATGCCGCCTCGCTGATGCTCAGAATAGGGATTAACGGGCGGCTCTCCCCAAGCGGTCGGCTTGTTCTGGGGCTTTCGGATTCAAAGCGCTTTATCGCCACAGCGAAAAAGGAGTGGATCATCTCTTTATCCGAGCCGCAGGGAGCTATGGGCTTTCTTATTTCTCTTCGTGGCTCGATTGGCTCTGTTTTGGGCGCAGTCATAGGGCTTTTTCTATGTTTATTTATGTCAACTCTGATTTGGGATGTTCGGGTTGAGGGAAATAGCGAGGTCAGCGAGGAGGAAATAATTGCGTCGCTTGCCTCCTGCGATTTTTCGCTTGGTGATCCCTTTTGGCAAAAGGATATCGGAAGAGTGGAGGCGGCGTTGCTTGAGCAAAACGAGCGTCTTGCATGGGTAAGCATTAATCGCCGCGGCTGCGTAGCATATGTCAAGGTTCTTGAAAGAGAAGAGCCTCTGACAAACGATCCTCCACCGATAGATGCAGACTCGTTGGATATTATTGCCACGGCAGATGGTGTAGTCACGGAAATAAGCTTAAAAAGCGGAACAGCGCTGGTACAGGTCGGTGATACGGTGAAAAAGGGAGATGTCCTGATTGGCGGCTATGTTATCAGGGACGGTGTATCCTATCCTACGAGGGCAGAAGGGCGTATAACCGCCCAGCTTAGCGGTGAATTATATGTTGAGGTAAAGCGAGAGGAGCAGCAAATTACTACAAAACGGGGCGAATTACTTGGATATAAGATAAAAATCTTCAGTATTTTTCTAAATCTTTTAAAAAATAGTGGAAAAATAGAAAATGAATGTGATATAATAGAAAATGTAGAGGTATGTAAACTGTTTGGCAGATACTCCTTACCAATAATTGTTACCGGTGTATACAGGAAAAACGAGGAAATAACCACAGTAGCTTATAGCAAGGAGGAAATGCCCCTGATTGCAAAGGAAAGGCTCAGCGAGGAGCTGAGTAGCTATCTTGGCGAGGGGGAGCTTCTGCGGATGCGTAGCAGCGGCGAGATGACAGATAGCTGCTATCGCCTCTGGACATATTTTGTATACCTGTCCGAAATCGGCGGAAATGTGACAAATAGCGAAGAATATAACAAAAATCCAAAGGGAGAATAAAGTGACCGAAAGAATTGTAATGACGAGGTCGGGTGAGGCTACAAGCGCCTTGTTCGGCAGCTTTGATGCAAATGTGCGCATGCTGGAGCGCGCTTTTGATGTGCGTGTGTCGAATAGGAGCGCAGGCGGTGATAGCGGTGATGCAATTATAGTCAGCGGAGAGGCTGATGCTGCCGACCTGGCTGTAAAGGCGCTTGAATACATGAAGCTTATGGTCGGCAACGGCGAGATTCTCAGTGAACAAACCGTTGAATATGTAATTGGCTTGGTTCGTGATGGCTTGGTCGACACACCTGACAACTTCTCGTCGGATGTCATCTGCATTACAAATAAAGGCAAGCCGATAAAGGCAAAGACCATCGGTCAGAAAAAATATATCAGTCTTATCAAGGAAAATACTATTGTGCTGGGGCTTGGTCCTGCAGGAACAGGCAAAACCTTCCTTGCTGTCGCAATGGCGGTTGAGGCCCTGCGCGATAAGGCGGTCAACAGGATAATCCTTACAAGGCCCGCTGTCGAGGCAGGCGAGAGGCTTGGATTTCTCCCGGGCGATTTGCAGAGCAAGATAGATCCCTATCTTCGCCCTCTTTACGACGCCCTCTTTGAGATGCTTGGGGCAGAGAATTTCTCACGCTATATGGAGAGGGGAACAATAGAAATTGCTCCGCTTGCCTATATGCGCGGCAGAACGCTTGACGACTCCTTCATCATTCTTGATGAGGCGCAGAACACCACGCCCGAGCAGATGAAGATGTTCCTTACCCGTCTTGGCTACAATTCCAAGGCAGTGGTGACAGGCGACCTTTCGCAGACAGACCTGCCGGGAGGTATCAAAAGCGGACTTTCAATAGCCTCCGCAATTCTGAAGAATATTGAAGGCATCGGCATATTTGAATTCAGCGAGAGGGATGTTGTGCGCCACCACCTGGTTCGCAAGATCATCTCGGCTTATGACAATTACGAGCGCCAGGAAATACAAAAAAAGAATAACAGATAAGGAAAATGATGATGGATCTATATATTTCGTTCCTGAAATCCAACAAGGATATACCAACAAGCTATGAAATCAAGATGGCAATACGCTCCGCGATAGCCGCCACTCTCACTCACCAGGACTTTCCCTATGATGCTGATGTCTCGGTAACTCTTTGTGATAATGAATACATTCACGCGCTGAATAATAAGTATCGAGGCGTGGACAGGCACACCGATGTGCTTTCATTTCCGCTCTATGATGGCGAGTTCCCTGAAAATGAGTGTAGCCTTGGCGCATCCTTGGGTGACATAGTCATCTCGCTCGAGAGGGCGGAGGAGCAGGCAAAGGAGGTAGGAAACAGCCTTCTTCGCGAGGTAGCCTTCCTCACAGTGCATTCCACTCTCCACCTTTTGGGCTTCGACCACGAATTGGGCGAGGAGTATGAGGAGGCGCAGTGCGAGGCGCAGCGAGAGATTATGCAAATGCTTGACATAGAGTAACGGCCTTTTAACCAGAAACAGAAAGTAAAGGAAGAATATAAGAATAATGAAAACTGCGTTTATTGCAATTGTAGGAAGACCGAATGTTGGAAAGTCCACCCTCCTGAATGCAATAGTGGGAGAGAAGGTGGCTATTGTGTCCAAGAAGCCACAGACTACAAGAAACCGTATAACAGGAATATATACCAAGGGAGAGGATCAGTTCGTGTTCCTCGACACTCCGGGACTACATAAGCCCAGAACTCGCCTTGGAGACTTTATGGTTAAGACCACATCCGAGACGCTTGGCGGAGTCGACTACGCAATTCTTGTTGTCGAGGCGCGTGAGGCTGTTGGAGATATCGAGGCTCAGCTTATCAACCGTTTTAAGCAGGATGGAATGCGCGCTATTCTTGTTGTAAATAAAATAGACACGGTTCGAGCTGCAAATATTGCAAAAACCATTCAGGCTTATGCCGAGGCGTTCAGCTTTGATGCGGTTGTGCCAATGAATGCCAAGGACGGCAAGGGACTTGACATTCTCCTTGAGGAATGCCGTCAGTACCTGGGAGAGGGAGATTGGCTCTTTGACGAGGATATGATAACCGACCAGCCCGAAAGACAGATAGCCGCTGAGATAATCAGGGAGAAGCTCCTTCGCTCGCTTGACGAGGAGATACCGCACGGAACAGCAGTCACCATCGAGGAGTGGACAGAGAAGAACGGCGCTGTATTTATCCGCGCCGAGATTTACTGTGAGAAGCAATCGCACAAGGGAATAATTATCGGCAAGCGTGGCGCGTTGATCAAGCAGATAGGTACCCATGCTCGCCAGGATATAGAGAGAATGCTGGACACTCGCGTATTTCTTGACCTATATGTCAGGGTTAAGGAGAACTGGCGCGAGAGCAGCTTCAATATAACCGACTTCGGTTATCGAGAAGAGGACTGATGACTACTGAGGTTAAGGGGCTGGTTCTCCGCTCTGTGGATTGCAAGGAGAGCGACAGAATGCTTACGATCTACACCTTTGACAGAGGTATTATTTCTGCCTATGCCAGGGGTGCGAGAAGGCTTAAAAGCAAAAAGATGTCCGCGACAATGCAGTTTTGCTATGCCAGCTTCATTCTGGATGAGCGAGGCGAGCATATCTGGGTTAAGGAAACCGAGCTTATCGAGAGCTTTTTCAGTATTCGCAATACGATCGAGGGGCTTGCTTTGGCAAGCTATATTGTCGAGGTTATCGCCGAGTGCGGTACAACCGATGCGGACAGTGAGCTTCTGCGGTTGGCGCTTAACTCTCTCTATGCCATCACTACCGAAAGATATACAGCCGCAAAGATTAAGGCAGCGTTTGAGATTCGCTGCGCAGCAATTATTGGCTTTATGCCGGATATTCTCGCCTGCTGTGAGTGCGGAGAGAGAGAGGGCGACTTCTTCTTCGATATTATGGGGGGCGTCATACAGTGCCACAAATGTCATCGTAAGGCAGAGGGGGAGCATCGCGCTCTTCATGATCCCCATGAAGCAAGCATTCTCACTATTCTGTCCGAGGGGGCAAAGATTGCGCTTGGATACTGCATCTTCACACCGCTGGAAAAGCTGTTTTCCTTCAAGCTTGCAGACGAAGATATGCGCTTTTTCTGCCACGCCTGTGAGTCTTATCTGTTAAACCACTTAGGCAGGAGCTTCAATTCGTTGGATTTTTATAATGAGGTAAAAAGGGAAAAATGACCTTTACAGGTAAAACACTTAATACACTTGAATACAACAAAATAATAGATATGCTCGTTGCCTGCGCGTCAACAGAGGGCGCAAGAGCAAGGGCGAGGGGCTTGATGCCTACCGATGATATCGATGTGGTTCTGGATAGACAGAGTAAGGCAGATGATGCCAAGAGGCTGATAAATGCCAAGGGATATCCGGCATTTACCGCACCTGAGAGTGTGGTGGGCGCCGCAGACAGAGCATACAAGGGGGCTATCCTTTCTCCCCGTGAGCTTATGGACATAGCCGCTCTTCTCCGCTCAGCTATGGCGGTAGGAGATTATATTGAGACGGACAAGCCCTTTGACACCTGTCTTGATGCCATCTTTGCGCGAATGCTGCCCAATAAGCCGCTTGAGGGGAGAATTAGTCGGGCTATTATATCGGAGGATTTGATTGCAGACGAGGCAAGCCCGGAGCTTGCTGATATCAGACGTAAAATCAGAGCAACCAACAATAGAATCAAGGACACCCTTCAAAGCTATATTGGCGGCGCGAGAATAAAGTACCTGCAGGATAATCTTGTAACAATGCGTAATGGCAGGTATGTTGTCCCCGTAAAGGCTGAATACCGTAATGAGATGAAGGGGCTTGTTCACGATACATCTTCCTCGGGCGCAACCCTCTTTGTCGAGCCTATTGCCGTTGTCGAGGCTAATAATGAGTTAAAGGAGCTGGAGGCAGCAGAGAGCCACGAGATAGAGCGCATTCTTTCCGCCCTATCTGCCGATGTGGCAGAGTTCTCCTCGGCTATCACAGCTAACTATCATAACATTAATGAGCTGGCATTCTACTTCGCGGTGGCAACCCTCGCTATGGATATGCGCGCGGGGAAGCCGATCGTCACCTCGGACAGAGTGATAGAACTAAAAAGAGCGAGACATCCGCTTATCCCCAAGGAAACGGTTGTGCCAATCGATGTAGAGATTGGCAGGGATTATGATACACTGATAATTACCGGACCTAATACAGGCGGTAAGACTGTAACCCTGAAAACCATAGGTCTTTTGACGCTTATGACACAGGCGGGGTTGCAGATTCCCGCATCGGAAAGCTCGAGGGTGGGCATATTTTCAGAGGTGCTTGTTGATATCGGTGATGAGCAGAGCATCGAGGCGTCGCTCTCCACGTTCTCCTCGCATATGGTTACAGTTGGTGAGATACTTCGCTCTATGGGACCGCGCTCGCTTGTCCTATTTGACGAGCTTGGCTCCGGTACCGACCCTATTGAGGGAGCCGCATTGGCTACTGCCATATTAGAGCATTCACAGTCAAGAGGCGCTCTTTCCGTCTCAACCACTCACTATGCCGAGCTTAAGGCGTACGCTCTTGATACACCCAGAGTGCAGAATGCGTCCTGTGAGTTCGATGTTGAAACGCTAAGACCCACCTACCGACTGGTTGTCGGTACGCCCGGAAAGTCCAATGCCTTTGCCATCTCGGAAAAGCTTGGTATAGATAAGGCTATAATCGATAGAGCCGAGTCGCTTATCGAGAGGGATGACAAGCGGTTTGAGGATGTAATTGAGAGGCTTGATACCAGCCGAATCTCTATGGAGCGTGAGAGGGAGGAGGCAGAGAGGCTTCGTCTTGAGTTTGAACGCTTTAAGAAAGAGAGAGAGACAGAGCTTGAAAGGAGAATGGCGAGGAGCGAGGAGGAGATATCCAAGGCAGTACAGCGCGCCCACCAAATCCTTGACAGCGCCAGAGCCTCCAGCGAATTCATCTTCCGTCAGCTTGAGGATATCAAAAAGCAAGAGGATAGAGAAAAGCGAGACGAAATGACCGCCAGAGCGCGTGAGGAGGTCAGGCGCCGTCTCGGCGAAAGCGAGGCGCTGTTTGAGGGCGTCGATATTCGCGAGGTGTCCCTTGATGACAAATATGAGCTTCCAAGGCCACTTAAGGTTGGTGACAGAGTGTTCCTTGTAACGATATCCAAGGAGGGAGTTGTTACCGCGACCAGAGACAGTAAGGGAATGGTTGCTGTCACATCAGGAATTCTTAAGACCAAGGTTCCGGAGAGCAAGCTTCGTTTGATGGAGGAGGGGGTTAAATACAAGACCGCCGAGCCGCCTAAGCCCAAGGCGGGGGAGGGCAAGGTTAAGACCTCTATCGTCTCTACCTTCAAGCCGGAGATTGATGTGCGCGGTATGATAGGCGATGATGCCTGGTTCGTTGTGGATAAATACCTCGATGATGCAATTTTGGCAGGCATCGGCAGCGTGCGAATAATCCACGGCAAGGGGACCGGCGCGCTTCGCGCAGCTCTTTGGAAATATTTCAAGAGCGATAAGAGAATAAAAAAATATCGCCATGGCGAATATGGCGAAGGTGACGCAGGTGTCACAGTAATAGAATTAAAGCAGTGAGGATCATACAATGAATTTTCAGCCATTAAAGGATTTTCTTGATTACTATCTCCCAATGCTCGGTATACCCGGCAGCGATACTGTAATCTATCGTAATCACAGGGAGATTTTTCGCTATCAGAGCGGCTTTGACAGCCTTAGATTCCGCACACCCGTACGCCCTAATGCCCTGTATAATATGTACTCCGTTACAAAGGTTTCTACCTGTGTTGCGGCAACCCAGCTTATTGAGCGCGGCGAAATTCTAGCCACCGACCCGGTGTACGCCTATTTTCCTGAGTTCAAGGACATAACCGTAAAGCACCAAAGGCCTGATGGCGGATTTGACATTCTTCCCGCCAAGAACACAATGCTCATAAAGCATCTTCTCACTATGACCGGCGGACTGAACTATGACCTTAACAGCCCCTCCTTGCAGGCGGCTAAATTGGCAAGCGGAGGCAGGTGCCCGACGCTCGATATGGTTCGCGCAATGGCAAAGGACCCTCTGGACTTTGAGCCCGGCGAAAAATTTCAGTATAGCCTTTGTCTTGATGTTATCGGAGGACTTGTAGAGCTTGTTTCCGGAGTGTCGCTTGGACAGTATATGCAGGAAAATATATTCGATCCTCTCGGTATGACTCACACAGGCTTTGCTATGACCGACGAGCGTCGCGCAATGCTTGCCACACAGTATGAGTATGATATCCTTAACAAGAGGGCGGTGGAAATTCCCGTGGATCAGTGTATATACCGATTGGGGCCTGACTATGAGAGTGGCGGAGCAGGGCTTATCTCCTCTGTGGATGATCAGATTCTTCTTGCTGATGCGCTCGCAAACGGCGGAGTTGGCAAAACGGGTGAACGCATTCTCTCCTCCTTTGGCGTGAGAGTAATGAGCGCCAACCAACTGGATGATAAGGTTCTTCCAACACTTAATATGCTTCAAAATCCCGGGTACGGCTATGGCTATGGCGTTCGCGCAAATATGACACCCGATCAGGTAGGCAACCGTGCTCCCCTGGGCGAGTTTGGCTGGGATGGTGCAAAGCTCTCTTATCTGTCCGCCGATCCTGTCAACCGCATAGCTCTTTTCCACGCCGAGCATATGGGCGGTCTTCACAGTGTTGTTATTCCCAGGCTCCGCAATGTTGTCTACTCATGCCTTGGAGAATAATGTAATATGAAGCTTATAGATTTGTCCGCGGAATGTGAACGGGCAAGGATGCTGGACATTATCCGCGATTCCGCCTTTGTAAACGACAGAGTGCAGTTTGACGAGAAAAAGGGAAGGCCCAATATTAAGGTTAAGGAAAAGGGCGAACGAATTACCATCAAATGCGAGATGGTTGGTGGAGCAACCCGGGACAACGGATTTTTGATAGGCACATATTTTAGTGGGAAGCTTGTTGAAAAAAACGGTGTGACCAGGCTAACAGGCATAATCGTTACCGATCCTATATACCACATTCTTCTCGTTGCTCTTTTGGCATTGTTCGTATATCAATGTATAGCTCTCGGTGGCTTTAGCCCTGTTCCGCTTATTCTTTTTGCCTTCGGTATTTTTATGATGAGGAACGAGTATGCAAAGCAGGGAACGATAGAACGCTATCTTGCAAGGGCCTTTCGTAAGGAGCCGGAATATAAAAAATAATTTTATTGCAGTTTTTGCAAAGCGCCCCCGAGTGACAAATCACTCGGGGGCGCTTTTTTTGCTTATATTCGATTATGGCAATTTATTTGTGGGCAGAAGCTATCACAAGGTTGCATACATAACGGCCTTGATAGTATGCATTCTGTTCTCAGCCTCTTCAAAAACAATGGATTTTTCGGACTCAAATACCTCGTCTGAAACCTCCATATATGACCTGCCGAATTTCTCGCCGACCTCCTTGCCGATGGTCGTACCGAGATCGTGATAGGCTGGCAGGCAGTGCATAAACACGGCATCCTCCCTTGCCATTGCCATAACCTCCTCGGTCACTGCGTAGGGCGAGAGCGCCTTGATTCTTTCTGCCCAGACCTCTGTAGGCTCGCCCATAGATACCCACACATCGGTGTAAATAACATGCGCGCCCTGTGTAGCCTCCTCGACAGACTCTGTCAGGGTTATGCTTCCTCCGTTCTCCTTCGCAATTCTTTCGCATTCAGCCACAAGCTCGGGCGAAGGGAAGTATTCCTTTGGGGCGCAGGCGGTAAAGTTCATACCCATCTTTGCGCAGCCCACCATAAGCGAGTTGCCCATATTAAACCTTGCATCGCCCATATATACCAGCTTAATTCCTTCCAAAACACCAAAATGCTCCTTTATGGTGAGAAAATCGGCAAGGATCTGTGTCGGGTGAAATTCGTTTGTAAGTCCATTCCATACGGGCACCTTGGAGTATTTCGCCAGATCCTCGACAATAGTCTGCGCAAAGCCGCGGTATTCAATACCGTCGTACATTCCTGCAAGAACGCGGGCGGTATCGGCAATAGTCTCCTTTTTTCCTATCTGCGAGCCTGTGGGGTCGAGATAGGTAACACCCATACCAAGGTCCATAGAGGCAACCTCGAAGGCGCATCTTGTTCTGGTGCTTGTTTTCTCAAATATCAGGGCGATGTTCTTTCCATCGCAATAGCGATGAGGAACACCGGCCTTTTTCTTTGCCTTAAGCTCGGCTGCCAGGTCAATCAAATAGCAGATTTCCTCCGGCCTGAAATCCAAAAGCTTAAGTAAATCCCGTCCTTTAAGATTTATATTACTCATTTGCAAATTCCTCCGCAACCTCTTTAATAATTTTGATAGCTCGCTTGAGCAGGGGCATAGGGATATTGAGCGCAGGCAATAGCCTGATTTTGTTTTTTGCCTTCAACGGAAGAATTCCGCGCTTAATACATTCAGCAATGATTTTGCTTGCATCTGCTGTGGTTTCAATGCCAATCATAAGCCCAAGACCGCTTACGCTTTTTATGCCAACAGCGCCTCTTAGCTCATTGAATATATATTCGCTTCTGAGCTTGACTCCGTTCAGCACGCGCCTGTTTATTCTGGATATGATATTCAATGCTCCGGCGCATGCGATTGGGTTTCCGCCGAAGGTCGAGCCGTGTGTCCCAGGGGTCAGGGTGCTATATGTTTTATCAAACATCATACAAGCGCCAATGGGAAGTCCGCCGCCAAGACCCTTTGCGGTAGTAACAACATCCGGCTTTATTCCGTATGCCTGGAAGGCGTAAAGCTCGCCGCTTCTTCCGTTTCCTGTCTGTACCTCGTCAACGATAAGCAGTAGCCCCTCTCTTTCGCAAAGCTCGCAAAGGGCTTTAACGTAGTCCTTATCCAGAGCGATAACTCCGCCCTCGCCCTGTACCAGCTCGATCATAACAGCGCAGCAACCATTCGCCTTTACAAGAGATGTCACATCATCGATATTGTTAGCCTCGGCATAGAGGAAGCCCTCGGGGAAGGGGCCGAAATTGGTGTGGAATACATCCTGTCCGGTAGCCGCCAGGTTAGGTATTGTTCTTCCGTGGAAGCTGGTCTTCAGAGGTATTAGGTTGTGATAGCCCTCTCCCTTGTTATCAAGCGCCCACTTGCGCGCAACCTTGATGGCGCACTCGTTTGCCTCGGCTCCCGAGTTGCCGAAGAATACCTTTTTTGCACCTGTTCTCTTGCATAGCATTTCAGCAAGGAGAGCCATAGGGGAGGCATAATACAAATTAGAGGTGTGCTGAATTTTTTCCAGCTGCTCGGTTACAGCCCTTATCCACTCTTTGTCCTGACCGAAGGTATTAACAGCGATGCCTGTTCCAAGGTCTATGTAGCCTTTGCCCTCGCTGTCATATACCATCGAGCCTTCACCCCTTACAAGCTCCAGGTCGAACCTAGAGTATGTGCCGGCTATATATTTTTTATCTAACGCCTTAGTTGTCATTGTCCTTGTCCCTCACAACCATGGTTCCTGCTCCCTCGTCGGTGAATAGCTCGATCAAAAGCGCGTGGGGAACTCTACCGTCCAGAATTGTGACCTTATCCACACCGTTCTCTATTGCCTCAAGACAGCATTCAACCTTGGGAATCATACCACCGCTGATAACTCCGCTTGCAAACAGCTCGCGGGTTTCCTTGATATCAAGACACTGGATAATGGAGGAGGGATCGTTCTTATCGCGGAGAATTCCCTCGATATCAGTCATTGTTATAAGCCTGAAGGCCTTCATCTCGGCGGCAATATAGGCTGCCGCAGTGTCGGCGTTTATATTATATACATTTCCCTCCATATCGCATCCAACGGTGCTGACAACAGGGATATAGTCCTTCTCGAGCAGGTCGGTTATAGGTGTGATGTCCACCTTGGTAATTCTACCGACATATCCAAGTCTTTCGTCTTTAGTCTCAGCCTCGATCATATGACCGTCCATACCGGATAGACCGATTGCTCTGCCGCCCTTTATCTGGAGCAGATTTACAAGCCCCTTGTTTATCTTACCGGCAAGCACCATCTGTACGATTTCACTTGTTTCCTTGTCGGTAACTCGGAGTCCGTCTACAAACAGGGATTCCTTGCCCACCTTCTTAAGCATATCTGTAATCTCCGGGCCGCCTCCGTGAACCAAAACAACCTTCACTCCAACCAGGTGCAGAAGAACAATATCCTCCATAACCAGGAGATTTAGCTGCTCGTTTATCATTGCGTTGCCACCGTATTTTATTACAACGACCTTGCCGTAATATCTTTGCATATTGGGGAGCGCCTGGGTAAGCACCTCAGCGCGCCCTGCGTTTGTAAGTTGAATATCCATATTGCCCTCGCTTAAGTACGGTAGTCACCGTTTATCTTTACATAGTCATATGTGAGATCGCAGCCCCAGGCGCAGCTTGCTGCATCACCGTCACCGAGTGTGACATCGATAATGATTTCGCTTTCCAGGAGAATTTCCTTTGCCTTCTCCTCGGAGAAGGGAACACCTGCGCCGCCATGGCAGACCTCAACCGAGCCTGCCATAGAAGCGAAGGAGACGCCGACCTTGTCAATATCAACCTCAGCGCCGCTGTATCCGATGGCGCATAGCACGCGTCCCCAGTTTGCATCTGCGCCAAACATAGCCGCCTTGGTGAGCGAGGAGCAAACAACACTCTTTGCAATCGTTCTGGCGCTTGCATCATCCTTTGCGCCCTTTACACGGCACTCAAGCAGCTTGGTTGCGCCCTCACCGTCTGCGGCAATGCTTTTGCAAAGATAGATGTTAACCGTGTTGAGCGCCTTCATGAATTCATTAAAGTCCTCGCCCTCCGAGGTGATCTCGGGGTTGCCCGCAAGTCCGTTTGCCATAACCGATACCATATCATTTGTTGATGTATCGCCATCCACGCTGACCATATTAAAGGTGTTTGCTATGTCGCTCTTCAGCGCCTTTGCCAGCATTTCCGAGCTGATTGCGCAGTCGGTGGTGATAAACACAAGCATGGTTGCCATATTTGGGTGAATCATACCGGAGCCCTTGGCAATGCCGCCCATATGGCACTCCTTACCGCCGATAGTAAAGGAAACGGCAATCTCCTTCGCCTTCGTGTCGGTAGTCATTATTCCCTCGGCGCAATCGTGCGCCCCGTCGTGTGACATTGTCTTTACAAGCGCGGGAATAGCATTCTTTATTGGAGTAGGGTCCAGGGGTTGACCGATAACACCGGTGGATGCAACAATAACATCGGTAGCCGAGATGCCAAGCTCCTTTGCTAAAGCCTCGCAGGTCTCCATGGCAACCTCGACTCCGTTTGCATTGCAGGTGTTTGCGTTACCGCTATTGCAGATGACTGCCTGAGCGATACCGTTGGATATATTGCTTTTTGTAACCGTGAGAGGTGCGCCCTTTACCTTGTTGGTTGTGTACACTGCCGCTGCGGTGCAGGGCTTTACAGAGAAGATTATTGACACATCCTTTTTAGCGTGATTTTTTCTTATTCCACAATGCATACCTGTTGCCAAAAAACCGGCAGCTGCGCATACACTTCCATCTATAACCTTTATCATTTTGTCATTCCTCGCAATCTTAAATTATAAGAGTTTTTGTTTTTTCGCAGCCGAGCTTGATATTCAGGCATTCAACCGCGCTTCCTGAGGCACCCTTGCCAAGATTGTCATACCGTGCGACAAGAAGTATTCTGTCCTCGTTTCCAAAAACGCTAATCTCCATACTATCCTTGCCCGAAAGCGCACCGGCAGATAGCAGACCGCTCTCGTCAACGCACTCGACATATTTTACCAAAGGGCCGTTATACAGCTCCCGGTAAACGCTTTTAATATCCTCGATGCCACCCTGTTTAATCTGGCTTCTGAATAGCGGAACAGTAACCTCCATACCGGAATAGAAGTCGGAAACGATGGGGCAGAAGATGGGAGATGTGGCAAGGCCGGTTATCTTCATCATCTCGGGCAGATGCTTGTGACATTGAGTAAGGCCGTATTGTCTTGGCGCATCCAAAAGGGGAGAGCGACCCTCACATTCATATTCTCCAATCATCTTCTTGCCTCCGCCGCTGTATCCGGTCAGGGAATGGGTAACAAGCTCAACATTTGCGGATATAATGCCGCTCTTAACAAGAGGATAAACAAGGGCAATAAAGCCGCTTGCGTGGCATCCCGGAACTGCAATTCGATTAGAGCTACCAATAGCCCTTTCCATATCTTTATCAAGCTCGGGGAAACCGTATGCCCAATCGGGATTTGTTCTGTGAGCGGTGGAGGCATCGATTACCACAACCTCGGGATTGTCAATAAGCGAAACAGACTCCCTTGCCGCGTCATCGGGCAGACAAAGGAAAACTATATCAGCCTCGTTGAGAATTTTTTTCTTAGCTATGGGATCCTTTCTTAGCTCATCGGGCAAGGAAATAATCTCTACATCATCCCTCCCAGAGAGTCTTTCTTCTATACGCAGACCGGTTGTGCCTGCCTTACCGTCAATAAAAACCTTTTTCATAATATCCTCTGAAACAAACAAATATGCACATATTCTAACACTATTTGAATAAATATTCAAGCATTATTTGATAAAAAATATATTTTTGTAACATTATACATATAAATTTAAGAAAATTAAGTGTAATTTGTATAAATAGATGGGTTGTTGTATGAATAAATATGCAGAATAATTGAATAATTGGCAGGTAAATATTCATTTGCCGTTACTATGTAATATAGTAAAATATCTCGCCTTTGATATGTGAACTGCATTTTACCCTAAACAAAAAAGAGAAACAGATGCAAGCCTGTTTCTCTATGAAAAATAATTTATAAGCTTAAGTGCTAGCATTTATGTATTAGGAAATGCTTGAATAGTCAATCCAATACTATTGCCTTTTTCTTACCGTTTTTGTTTCTTGGATACTCTCTAATTCGTACAATGAAATCAAGATTGATAGCCTCAAGCTTACCCTCTCTTTCAATTAGAATTGCTCCCTCGGTTACAGCCTTGATAACTCCTTCATATTGATGGCTACCGTCAAATGAATAAATTATACAGTCCTTTTCGATAAATTTTTCTGCAAGCTCCTTCATTTCTGTATTGCCTCCTGATTTTCTTTCTTCTATAATTTTCTTAATAACTATCGCTTTGCGCCTGTTCCTTAAAGAAATAAATATAACAATCCACAGGACTATTATGGGAATATATGTTGATGGGTTCACCTTATCACCACTTTTCTAATATTTTCAAGTAAAATTGTAGCACAGATAAAAGGGAAAGTCAAGAGATAAACAAGGGGAGAGATGATATACGAAGCTGGCTCGCCTTCTTTGATGATATACACGCTGTGCGTGATGATATACTCGTTAAAGCGATATGATATGCCCTTGCTTTTGCAATGGATAAAAAAATAGCAACCCAAAGAGGTTGCTATTTTTTGGTGCCGGTAGTCGGGGTCAGAACCCAAACATCGCACGAAGCCTGTGGTTTCGGTGCTTTTTTTGTAGTGCGATGTATATTCAAGCTTGCGCTTGAAGCGGCTCGCCCCGAAGAAACTGAACATAAAGAGAACGGAGCAACAGACATGCTGCCACTCCGTTCTCTTGGTGCCGGTAGTCGGGGTCGAACCGACACGGTATTGCTACCTTCGGATTTTGAGTCCGACGCGTCTGCCAATTCCACCATACCGGCGATGGTTGCCTACAAATGTAAAGCATAAAATATTATACACAATGGGGAGAGAAATGTCAATAGATTTTGAACAAAAAAATCTTGTAAAAGATAAAATTTGTTATTGTATTTTTTAAAAATATATTGTATAATTATTATGTATAGATATTTTTATTTTTGAGGTTAATCTTGGACGGATTTGTTTTTGAGCCAAATTCGGTTAGCGTAGACAACCTGGATGAGCTTGCTCGGGATTATAGCGCCTCCCTTGAGCTTAGATTGATGGAGCTTGGAGATATCGCGAGGCAGATGCTCGGCTTTGTCAGGAGCCTGAGAGGGCAGGGTGTGCAGATGAGTGAAATTCTCTCATTAATCGCCGCCGGAAGTCCGCTTTCCGAGTATCCGATATCGGATATGATATCAAACGACAACAGAATATATATTCGCTCGGCTGTATCCGGGCTTTCGTGCTTCGACAGAGTTACGCTGTGTCGCGAGCTTATCAGAATGGCTTATTTGGAGGAGCTTCCTATAAACGAGGAGATTTTTCTCCCTTCTTCTCCCACGCCCTCGGGAATTGCCTATGCCAGGAACGCCTTGTCGGATGAGGCATTTGAGGTTTTTGCAGAGGAGCTTGGCGAGATGCGTGCTTGCTATACCTCCTCCTTGCGCGATGCTGTTGCTGAGCTTTCAGCGGGAAATGTGGGCTATTGCCTTCTTCCGCTTGAGGAGAAGGGTGGGAGCCGTTTGCATACGGTAGCGGATCTTATTTATCGTAACGATCTTAAGATAAACTCGGTTACTCCGGTATTCGGGCTTGACGGTGCTGCGGATTTGAAGTATGCTCTTGTGAGCAGATATTTTATCGCTCATCCCGGTAAAAAGGAGGATGACAGGTATCTCGAGCTTCGTTTGGGCGAGGCCTCGCTTCCACAGCTGGGAGAGATTATTTCCGCAATCGAGCTGCTTGGTATGCGCCTCTATCGCATTGATACCGTGTCCTTTACCAACGAGGGACAGAGCGAGAGGTTTGCGAGTATCGTTATTTGTGAGGGGGACGGGCAGATTGTAGATATTCTGGTATATCTTGCCCTGTTTGTCTCCGACTTTACACCGGTTGGACTATACTTAAATCTTGAATAATTTTTTGGAGGATAATATGACAAAGCACATTGAATACAAGACTCGTGGCACCTGCTCGCGTATGATAGTCCTTGATGTTGAGGATGGCGTTATAACCAACTGTAAGTTCGTTGGCGGATGCGCAGGTAATACCCAGGGGGTCGCAGCCCTTGTCAAGGGAATGACGACCGAGGAGGCAATCGCCAGGCTTAAGGGCATCAGGTGCGGCTTCAAGCCCACATCCTGTCCCGATCAGCTTGCGGTAGCGTTAATGGAAGCCGTAGAAAGCAATTAATATTTGATTATAAATTATGGAGGATATAGTTATGAGCAATTACCAAATGGAATATGAGAAGTGGCTTAATTCCCCTGTTTTGACAAGCAACGAGAGAGCAGAGCTTGAAGCTATCGCTAATGACGAGGAGGCAAAGGCTCTCAGATTCAGCGCGCCGATGGATTTCGGTACCGCCGGTCTTCGCTCCACTATGTATATGGGCATTGGCTGTATGAATGTTTACACCGTGGCGCAGACCACCCGTGGAATTGCCGCTCTTGTTCTGGCAGAGGGCGGAAGAGAACGCGGTGTTGCCATCGCCTATGACTCAAGAAACAATTCTCGCGAGTTTGCCCACATCAGCGCAAGAGTGCTTGCAGGCGCGGGCATTAAGGTTTACATTTTTGACGATCTCCGCCCCACGCCCGAGCTTTCCTATGCCGTTCGCGAGACGGGCGCTCTCGCCGGCATCAATATTACCGCATCTCACAATCCCAAGGAGTACAACGGCTACAAGGCTTATTGGGAGGACGGCGCTCAGCTGGCTCCCGAGCAGGCGAGCGTAGTATCTGCCGAGATGGCAAAGTTTGATTGCCTCGATCAATCCGGGCTTGCCGATTTTGATAAGGCTGTTGCTGACGGTATAATTACTGTTCTCGGTAAGGAGTTTGACGAGAAATATCTGGCCGCTGTGCTTGCAACTGCCATCAATCCCAATGCGGTTCGCGAGGTTGCCGACACTCTTAAGGTTGTATATACACCCCTTCACGGAGCGGGCAGAATCCTTGTTCCTGAGGTGTTCAAGCGAATAGGTCTTAAGCATCTTTACACAGTGGAGAGCCAGATGGTTGCAGACGGCAACTTCCCAACAGTAAAGAAGCCCAATCCCGAGTATCCCGATGTATTTGTTGAGGGCATCGAGATTGCCAATAATGTTGGCTCTGACCTTGTTATTGCCACCGATCCCGACTCCGATCGCGTTGGCGTTATGACCAGAACTCCCGACGGCTCCTTTGTTACCATATCAGGCAACCAGATGGGAGCGCTTCTTCTTGATTATGCAATTACTCAGCGTCGCTCGCTTGGCAAGCTTGACGATGGCGCATATTGCGTAAAGAGTATTGTTTCCACCGATATGGCGTACAAGATTGCCGAGGACAACGGAATAAAGCTTCACGATGTTCTTACAGGCTTCAAGTTCATCGGCGAGGTTATCAAGAATTATGAGAAGGCAGGCAAGGAGGATGGCTTTATCCTCGGCTTTGAGGAAAGCTACGGCTATCTTCTCGGCTCCTATGCCAGGGATAAGGATGCGGTTGGAGCATCTATGATGATTCTTGAGATGACAGCCTACTACAAAAAGCTGGGTATGACTCTTTCCGATGCTCTTGCCTCGCTTTATGAGAAGTACGGCTACTATCGTGAGAGGGTAATCGATATTTATATGGAGGGGCTTGACGGCATTGAAAAGAGAAAGAGAATTATGCAGTCTCTTCGTGATACCGCTCCTGTGTCTATTGGCGGTGTAAAGGTAAAGAAGATTGGTGACTACAAGAAGGGAACTGTTGTCTGTGTCGAGTGCGGAAAGGAGGAGCCCACGGGCCAACCTGCATCCGATGTGCTTTACTATACCCTTGAAAACGAGGATAAGATAATCGTTCGTCCCTCCGGCACCGAGCCCAAGATTAAGATCTATATTCTTGCGCACGATGCGGATAGCGCAGCTCTTGAGAAAAAGTGCGAGCTTTACGCCATCGACTCTAAAAATATGACAGAGGTATAACTCTGATAAGGATATTAAAGTGACAGATAAACAGCAATTTATTAGGAATTTTTCAATTATAGCGCATATTGACCACGGTAAGTCCACGCTTGCTGACCGCATTTTGGAGAAAACCAGAACTGTGGCGGTACGGGATATGGAGGAGCAAATTCTCGATAATATGGACCTCGAGCGCGAGCGTGGGATTACCATTAAGGCGAGAGCGGTAAGGCTTAATTATCGCGCCTCGGATGGCAATGATTACATCTTTAATCTGATTGATACACCCGGCCATGTCGACTTCAGATATGAGGTCTCCCGTTCACTACAAGCCTGCGAGGGCGCACTGCTCGTTGTCGATGCAACGCAGGGGGTTGAGGCGCAGACTCTTGCCAACGCATATCTTGCAATAGATAACGATCTTGAGATTCTTCCGGTTATAAACAAGATCGATCTTGCCAGCGCGGATATCGAGGGCGCAAGGCGTGAGATAGAGGATATTATTGGCATACCTGCCGAGGATTGTCCCGCGGTCTCGGCGAAGAACGGACTCAATATCGAGGATATGCTCGAGAAGATAGTTGTAGAAATTCCCTCGCCGTCAGGAGACCCTGAAAAGCCGCTTAAGGCGCTCATTTTTGACTCCTACTACGATTCCTATCTCGGAGTTGTGGTCTATATCCGTGTAATTGATGGATGTGTAATGGCGGGGGATCGCATTCGCCTTATGGCAGGAGGCAACGAGTTTGACATTGTTGAGGTCGGCACAATGGAGCCCTTTGGGCTTAACAAATGCGAGTCGCTCTCAGCAGGAGAGGTCGGTTATATTACTGCATCCATCAAGACCGTCGGCGATACTCGTGTAGGTGATACAATTACGTTGGCAGAGGGGGGAGCAGAAGAGCCTCTTCCCGGCTTCCGCGATGTTCATCCTATGGTCTATTCGGGCATATATCCCGCGGATGGCGCAAGATATGGCGACCTGCGCGAGGCGCTTGAAAAGCTTCAGCTTAATGACGCCTCTCTTGTATTTGAGCCCGTGACCTCTGTGGCTCTCGGCTTTGGCTTCCGTTGCGGCTTCCTGGGGCTTCTTCATATGGAGATTATCGAGGAAAGGCTGGAGAGAGAGTT
>JAFTRB010000015.1 GCA_017462445.1 Clostridia bacterium | reverse complement strand
TTTCTGCGCTCAAAGTTGTTGCTCTCAATGGTTTTCTGCGCGTTCTCGATCGTTCCCGAAAGCAGCTTGGCGCTAAGCTCGGTATCCTCGTCAAGTCCAAGCCTTGTAGCAATGGCAACCAGCCTCTCGGATTGCCCAAAGAGGCGGATCAGATCATCCTCCAATGAGAGGAAGAAGCGGGATTCTCCCGGGTCTCCCTGTCTGCCGCTTCTACCGCGGAGCTGATTATCTATTCTTCGCGATTCGTGCCTCTCTGTGCCAAGGATAAATAGGCCTCCCGCCTCACGAACCTTTTCGATTTCGGGGCGAAGCTCCTCCATATGCTTGTCGTAAAGCTCCTTGAATTTCGCGCGAATTTCAAGTATTTCCTCCTTGTCGGTGTCGGATGTGCCGGTAGCCTCGGCAATCAGCGCATCCTCATAGCCAAGTCTGTGCAGGTCCTTCTTCGCGAGGAATTCGGGATTTCCTCCAAGCTTGATATCTGTACCGCGTCCTGCCATATTGGTAGATATGGTAACAGCGCCAAAGCTGCCCGCCTGGGCAACGATCTCGGCCTCCTTCTCGTGGTGCTTTGCGTTAAGCACATTGTGGGGAATTCCGGCGCGTCGAAGAAGTAAAGACAGCTCCTCGGATTTATCAATTGAAACCGTACCGACAAGCACGGGCTGTCCCTTTGCGTGGCACTCCTGTATCTGCCTGATGATAGCGCGATATTTTCCCGCCTTGGAGCGATATACCGCATCCTCGCGGTCAATTCTGATCATCGGCATATTAGTGGGAACCTCTACAACATCGAGGGCGTAGATCTGCTTAAACTCGTCCTCCTCTGTAAGAGCAGTACCGGTCATACCCGAAAGCTTGGAGTAAAGGCGGAAGAAGTTCTGGAAGGTGATCGTCGCAATTGTACGGCTCTCCTTCTGTACCTCGACCTTCTCCTTTGCCTCGATTGCCTGGTGCAGACCGTTGTTATACCTTCTTCCGGGCATAAGTCTGCCCGTAAAAGTGTCAACGATAATAACCGAATCATCCTTGACGATGTAGTCGGTGTCGCGGTGCATAACGCCGTGAGCCTTGATAGCTGTATTTACATGGTGAAGGAGCGTACGGTTCTCGGGGTCGGACAGATTGTCAACTCCAAAGAATTTTTCAGCCTTCTCCGTGCCGTGACCTGTCAGAACGGCGGTCCTGGCCTTCTCGTCTACGATATAGTCCTCCTCGTAGGTATCAAGGTCCTGCTTGGCATCCATTTCCTTTATGACATGGCGGCTCATACGGCGTACAAGCTCGTCTGCTTTTTGATACAGGTCTGTGGACTTGGTGGATTGTCCCGAAATGATAAGCGGAGTCCTTGCCTCATCAATAAGGATAGAGTCAACCTCGTCGACGATGGCAAAGCTGTGACCTCTTTGCACCATTCTTTCCTTGTATGTGACCATATTATCCCTTAAGTAGTCAAAGCCCAGCTCGTTGTTCGTGGCATAGGTGATGTCAGCAGCGTAAGCCCGTCTTTTTTCATCCCCGGTCTGCCCGTGAACGATAAGCCCTGTGGTAAGTCCCAGGAAGGCGTAAACACGCCCCATCTCCTCGCTGTCACGGGTAGCAAGATAATCGTTTACGGTAACTATATGCACACCCTTGCCGGTAAGCGCATTGAGGTAGGCGGGTAGGGTAGCTACAAGTGTCTTACCCTCGCCGGTCTTCATCTCGGCAATTCTGCCCTGGTGAAGAAGTATTCCGCCTATAAGCTGAACTCGGAAGGGCCTCTTGCCAAGCACGCGGTCATCCGCCTCTCTTACAAGCGCAAAGGCCTCGGGCAGAATATCGTCAAGAGTTTTCCCCTCCGCCAGATCGCCCTTGAGCTTGTCTGTGTAAGCCCTGAGCTCCTCGTCTGTCATATTTATAAATTTGTCTGCCAAGGCCTCGATTGCGTCAACAATAGGAATGATCTTCTTAATTTGTTTCTCGCTGTAGGAGGCAAAAAGCCAACTGAATAAGCCCATTTTACTATGTCCTTTCCTCTGCCACGAAGGGCGGAATGAAAAATATATATTAATTCATACTATTATAACACATATAGAGAGAAAAATAAAGGGCTAGATGTAAATTTTTTTGTGGAATAAGGTTTAGTGGTTAGTGGTCAGTGGTCAGTGGTGTAGGGACCGGCGTCCCGACGGTCCGTGTAGGATAACCCGGAAAGTATAGTGTTCAGTGTTACTCTTTATCGGTGCAAGCCCTCGGGGAGGTCTTGGTGCTAACGCACTATGTTTGTCTTGCGACAAACCACCGAAAGAGCAATCTGCGGCAATCATCCTTGTGAGCAAGCTCCCAGATATGATTGCTC
>JAFTRB010000014.1 GCA_017462445.1 Clostridia bacterium | reverse complement strand
ATTACCTCGCTCAAAATGTTCTATCCATTTTACAGCCCTCCCAGATGACTATCTCGCCACTCTCTCGGGTTGCATTCAAATCTATTATGCGTTGGTTTTTTGAGCCGCGGAAGCGAAGCCCAAGGCTCTTCTCTTCTTCAATATACCTGCCATCAACAAGAATGTCAATATAGGATAGCAGTTCCTCTGTTATGGGAAGATGCTTTGGATGTGAGCCAAGACTCCCAATAAGCTCCTCGTACAGATTGCCTGTATAAAGCCATATTGTCCTATCGGGAAATCTTTTCTTGAATTCACGGACAAACGGAAGAAGCCCCTCCTGGTTTTCAGGCTCCATCGGCTCGCCACCAAGAATGCTTATTCCTCTTACCGAGGGTGTGGAGAGGCTATCAAATATTTCCTCCCACTCGCTTTCGGTAAAGGGGCTGCCATAGTCGAAGGCCCAGGTCTGCTTCTGGAAGCAGCCGGGACATTTATTGCGACAGCCGCTGACGAAGAGGGAGGTTCTTATCCCCTCTCCGTTGGCTATATCAAACTTTTTTATCGCGCCATAATGCATTGTAAACTCCTGTTTACATTTTACTTTGTTGAAATGCCGAGCTTATCACGCAAGAAGGCACCCGTGTAAGATTTTTCACAGGATGCGACCTCTTCGGGCGTACCTGCTACAACCACAGTTCCTCCGCCCTCGCCACCCTCGGGACCAAGGTCTATGATATAGTCGGTGGTCTTGATGAGGTCGAGATTATGCTCTATAACAATGACGGTATTTCCCCCGTCCGCCAGCCTTTGGAGAATGGCGATAAGCTTTGCAACATCCTCGGTGTGAAGTCCTGTCGTAGGCTCGTCGAGAATGTATACGGTCTTGCCTGTTGAGCGCTTGGCAAGCTCGGTAGCAAGCTTAACTCGCTGCGCCTCGCCACCCGAGAGAGTGGTGGAGGACTGACCTATTTTGATGTAGCCAAGACCGACATCATACAGGGTCTGAAGCTTTCTTTGCAGCTGAGGAAGTCCGTCGAAGAAGGTTATTCCCTCCTCTACCGACATCTCGAGTACATCGTAAATGTTTTTACCCTTGTATTTGACCTCGAGGGTATCGCGGTTGTATCTTTTGCCCTTGCAGACATCGCATTTGACATATACATCGGGGAGGAAGTTCATCTCTATACACTTGACACCGTCTCCCTCGCACGCCTCGCACCTTCCGCCGCGGACATTAAAGGAGAAGCGCCCTGCCTCGTAGCCACGCGCCTTGGCGTCACGGGTTTTGGCAAACAGATTGCGTATATCGGCAAACAGCCCTGTGTATGTGGCGGGATTTGATCTTGGCGTTCTGCCAATCGGGCTTTGGTCAATGCTGATTACCTTGTCGAGGTGTTCCAGTCCCAAGATCTCATCAACCTCTCCCGGATATGTGATTGCTCTGTTCAGCTCCTTTGCCAGGGTGCGATAAAGCACCGAGTTTATCAGCGAGGACTTTCCGCTTCCCGAAACACCAGTGACTGCAACGAAGCAGCCAAGCGGAATGTCTACATTAATGCTCTTGAGGTTGTTTTCCCTTGCGCCCCTGATTGAAATATAATTACCGTTTCCCTTTCTGCGCTGCTCGGGAATTGCTATTTTCTTTCTTCCGCTCAGATAATCTCCGGTGATGCTCGCTTTGCAGGCGGCAACATCGTCAGGGCTTCCAAAGGCTACTACCTCACCGCCGTGTATTCCTGCGCCCGGGCCGATATCTACTATATAGTCCGCCTCGCGCATTGTATCCTCGTCGTGTTCGACCACTACAACCGAGTTGCCCAGATCGCGAAGCCTCTTAAGTGTACCGATAAGCTTGCCGTTATCCCTTTGATGAAGTCCGATCGACGGCTCATCAAGGATATAAAGAACGCCTGTAAGCGCCGAGCCAATCTGCGTTGCAAGCCTGATGCGCTGTGCCTCACCGCCCGAGAGAGTTCCCGCCGTTCTGGAGAGGCTAAGGTATTCAAGTCCTACACTTATGAGGAAGTTTAGCCTTGCCTTTATCTCCTTCAAAACGTCCTTTGCAATAATCGACTCGGTTTCGGTGAGTGTCAGGGATGAAACGAACTCATACATTCTCTCAACCGAGAGACGGCAAATCTCATAAATATTGAGTCCGCCCACGGTGACGCCAAGAACCATCGGCGAAAGCCTTCTGCCCTTGCATTTTGGGCAGGCTACCTCTTCGACAAACTGATGGTATTAATCACCGCCCATCTGCTTCATTATATTCTAGATTATAATGACAATTCCCTCATAGGTTGTTATCT
>JAFTRB010000118.1 GCA_017462445.1 Clostridia bacterium | reverse complement strand
TTGCTCCGGACGGAACAAATGTGGTTTATTTATCTGAACGATATTATCTATATTCAAAACGCCGCCCTGCTTTTTCTCCCGACCATGGCACTAGGTCATAAACGGGTATTTCTTCAGGTAATCCGCCTCGAGATAGAGCTTGTTTTCCAGGGTATCGAAGATTATTACTACCTTCTCTGTCCCGGCATCGTTCATTCCGGTAAATCTTATCGGGCCATAACCAAAGAAGAAATCGTACACCCTCTTGTAGGCGGCTATGTTAATTACCAGCGTCAAAAGCTCCAGCACGGTAATCAGCCAAGGCGCATTATTCTCAATGATCCAGGCGCAAATGACATTCAACAGAACGGCAATTATGGACAATGCAAGGAACCACTTGTATTTTTTCTTTACCCTGTCGGTCCTTAAAACTCCGTCAGAATCAAGCTTGAACCTCTCAATGCTGTTCATCGAATACTCGAAGATGGGATAATTCTTCTTCGCCTTTACCGTATATTTCAGCATATAAAGCGAGAGCAAAAGCCAAATATTTTCAAACAGCGTGTAGGTGCTATACATACTCCACAGAACCGATACAACCACGGTAGATGCAAGCATACAGAAAACCGAAGCAAGCAGTAGGATTACAGTAATCCTCTTCTCCTTCTTAAAGTCCTCCGCATCTCCTATCCACATATATTCGTGAACCGACCGCTTGATAAAATTCTTTATAGAAAAGGCGCGGTTTCGTCTGTCAATGGCAGCCCTTTCCGCAGATGCCTCATCATTAGACCTTTTTATAGCCTCAAGCAGCTCCTCGTGGTCCTGCCTGGCGCGCTCCTCTGCCTCATTTTGACGGGCAATGATCTCGGCTATACTATCAAATACATTATTCGGTTGAGCCATTCTTTATACTCTCCTTCGCCCTTTCGACATAGGAACAAAACATCTCTCTTCCGCAAATGGTATCCCCAACAGCATAGGAAATAGCTCGGTTTTCAACCACCGACTCCTGAAGCGACAGCAGCATCTCTATCGCCCGGTTAAGCTTATCCTCCAGGGAGGCCAGCTTGATATCCTTAAGCCTGCTGATCTGCCTCTGCAGCTCGGAGTTTTGCTCCTCCAGGGAAAGCTTATCAAGCTCTATCCTTGTGATTGCACCCCGATATGCGGCAATATCGCTCTCCTTCAGCCTGCCCTCCTCAGCCAGAGCGGCAAGCTCCTCCCGCAGATGCTCCATCTCGCCCCGAAGCGCAATATTCTCTCTTTCAAAAATCCCAAATATCGATATAAAATAGTCGGCGTCAAAGCCCTCCGCCGCAATGCTCAAGCTTAAAGCATAGGCTACCGATGCGTTGTAAAACACCCGAAGGTAGTTTACTATCGTTTCCGCCTGAATTGCTTTCTCTCCCCTATGCTTGTGGGCGTTGACCTTAAGGGTATAGTCCTGCAGCTTGCTGTAGGTGTACTCATCAACCCCCAGCTCCCCGACGAAGAAGTCCTTTACCTCTCCCCTGCGAAGTATCGCTCCGCAGGTATCCTGAGCCTTGATCTCAACCTCCCGACCAACCAGGGCAAGCTTAACAAAATGCTCCTGCAAATCGAGATATGCGTCATAAAAGGAGTTGCTCCCCGCCTTGATATTTCTCTCAAGAGTTAAATAGCGCTCATACAGGCTACGGTCGATGCTATCTAAATAATCAAACATAGTATATCCCTCTCGTATGTAAAGCAGCCGCCGGGCAACCGCCCTTGTTTCGCACCGGCAAGTCCGCACAAGACCAAATACCCTCGAACAAAGGAGCGAAAAGCCGCCATCCGTTGTAGCTATTATACCCTTTTTCCGCCGATATGTCAATATGATAGCCCAAGAACTCCTCGGCATAAAACAAATCCCCCGCCGAACGCGCTTTGCACGGGCTTTTCTTGCCCGAGCCTGCATTCCGCGGGAGATATTTACCGAAAATAAATATTTTAGATATTTATTCTTCAACTAGGGACAAATGTTGATAATCCATCTCTGTCGACATCGCATTGACCCCATAACACCCCTTCGGCTTGAAGGGGGATTTTTTCACATCCCCTCGCCGGTGTAGGGGTCGCTGGTGGGCGGGGGGGTGGGCTTTTTGTGGTATATCGACATCATTTTGTTACAGGCGCAGGACAGCTTATCCTTGCAGCAGCTGACTATGGATATCGCTCCGACGGCGGCGAGGGCGCATACCGCCAGCTTCAGGCCGAGATGGCTATTTTTTCTCTCTTGCTTTTTGTGGAACATTTTTTCTTTGCCTCCTTTTTATCCTAGTTTACCCGGGGAGAAGGAAAATATTTATTTCCGCTTGAATTTTTAGCAAAAAGCAAAGCCTGTGAGCATTTTTCCTCTTTTCATTTTCAATTATCTCCACAAAAAAGGGCTGAGTCAAAAGCTTTCTTCAAGCGATTGGCTCAGCCCTTTCTTATATATAAAAATAAAATAAGCGACAGCTAATGCCTCCGGCAAAAGCTGTCGCTTTTTTAGACTGTCCTGAAAGCCCACGATAACGGGGCTGAAGGAATGCCCGGGCCTTTTTATTCCAAAGTCCCGTCAGAGCTACTGCTCTATGAGATTTGCAAACGCCTTTATTCTCTCAAGACCAAACTTGAAGTACACATTCTCCTTGAAATACTCCTCGCCATAGTAGGCGTCAAAGGTCTTTTTATGTCCCTCGAGGGCGTTCTGGTACAGCTCCTCTGTCTTGTAATCGTCGCGGGAGAACTCCTTGGACTCAAGATATCTCTCAAACGCCTCGTCATAAAGCTTCCTGTACTCGACCTTGAACTCCTCCTCGGTGGGAACAAAGCCCTCTCTTTGGGTTACATAGTAGAACACGAGCATCTGCTTTACCTGATACTCTGCCTGCTGGCGCAGGTATGCGCGCCAATCGGCCTTGCTATCAAGGTTGAGGTAGGTGGTAGCGAAGCTGTCAAGGCTGCCGTAGGAGGACTGACCGTAGGAGCTGTAATAGCCCTCGATCTCGGAAAGCGAGCTGTTATAGAAGTCCAGCACCTCGCCCTCGGGCAGGCTCTTGAACTTAGCCACCTTGATGTAATGCTCCCACATTGCGCTCTGCACAAGATTCAGCACATCATCGTCATAGGTCTTGTTGAGGTCAAAGAGCAGCTTGCTCTCGTATTTTTGAAGCACGGTCTCGCCCTCGTACTCTGCAAGCTCCTCCTCGCTTATACCAAGCGTCTTGGTTACGAACTCATCGTTGTACTCGGGAGCATTGTAAACCATACTTGTCATAATATAGATATCAAACTTTACAGGCTTGCCCGCAAGGGTGCTTTCACCGTAGTTCTTCGGGAAGGACACATCTATGGTAAGAGGCTCGCCGTCCGATACATCAAACGCCTTGTTAATCACAACATCGGTATAGGTATCCGTCTCTACCACACCCTCCTTGTCGGTGCGATTGTGATAGAAGGAGGCTGTCTTCTCGTTGCCGTCCGCATCAACGGTCTTGACGGTTTCGCCAACCGATGCGCCGATAAGCCCCTCTATAAGCTCCTCGCCCCAGATTTCCTTAACATTGGGGTCGGAGAGATTAATTGTAGCGGTCAGGTTCTTGCCCGACTTGCTGTTATCGAAGAAGATTCCGGTATAGGATATGCAGACGATGTCGCCCTCGTCAACAATGGGGTTTCCTCCCTTTACACTCCTGACACGAATGGACTGGTAATCCAGGGGATTCTTGTCTATCAGGGCAAGCTCAAAGCCCGTAATCATCTTGCCCGAGCCAATGCCGAGGGCTGTTACCTTATCCGCCAGATTGCTTCCGCCGTTAAAGTAATTCTTGTTGCCGCTATCATCAAGAGTATAGCCAACATAGTATATGTTTACATCATGTCCAACCTTGACAACAACATTCTTCTGGTTGTCCTTGTATACAGGATCCTTATCGCGGTTGGCGTAGAGCGCCTTTATAATCTCCTGCCGGACCTGCATTTCACCCGGCTTGTCCAAATTAAGCTTTACATCAAAGCTCTTGTAGTCCTCGGGCGCAATCGAAAGATAGCCCGACACGTCGGTGGTGTAATCAAGATCAGCGTAGGACTTGTTCTTCAGCATCTCGGATACGCATACAAAAATGATTGTACCGACAATTCCAACCAAGGCAACAATGGCAAACACGATAAGGATTATCTTATCCCTCTTAAGCGTTTTTGCCTCCTGAGCCTCGCGCTCCGCCCTTGTCATAGGCTGGTTATTATTTTTAGCCATATATTCTCCTTTAATCAAAGGGACGCGCCTTTATCTCGGCAAAGGAATCGGCAAATGCCGTTGCCAAGGCGTCGCACCTCTCGTTATATTTATGTCCGTTGTGTCCCTTTACCCAGACGAAGGTAACACTGTGGTATTCGACAAGCTCCACAAGCCTCTGCCACAGGTCGGGGTTCTTAAGCTCGCCCCCACTCCTTTTCCAGCCCTTGTCGCGCCAGGCATAGACCCAGCCCTCGTTAAAGGCGTCGCAAAGATACTTGGAATCCGAGCAAAGCTCTACCCTGCACCTCTCCTTCAGGGCGCTGAGCCCCTCAATGGCGCCAAGAAGCTCCATTCGATTGTTGGTTGTCTCAGCCTCGCCGCCGGACATTTCCTTTTCATACCTGCCATAGACAAGTATTGCTCCCCAGCCTCCCGGCCCGGGGTTGCCACGGCAAGCGCCATCGGTGTACAGGAATACTTCCTTCATAATTATTATATACTCCTATGATAAAGGGCTGAACATCAGCAAACTGAAGGTCAGCCCTTTACAAAGTCAATTATTTATCCTCGGCAACCTTGATGGTATAGTTAAGTCTCTTGAACTTAACTACAAGAGAGCCCTCGTCAGACTCATCAATCTCGAGAATGTGGTCCATAACCTTATCAAACTGGATAGCGTGGATGAAGTCGTTCTGGTCAACATTGTCCTCGCCAACCTGATATACAAGAAGGATATACTGGAAGCTCTTCTTGAACTCGTCAATATCCTCGTTGGTTACCTTAACCTCGTCGCCGTAGATGGAGGCGAGAGTGTATACAAGAATGATATCCCTTACAGACTGCTCTGCCTCAGCGCCCATCTTGTCATAAACCTCCTGCATAGAAGAGGTGGACTTAAGACCAACCGCAATCTTGAGGTACTCGTTGAAGTTACC
>JAFTRB010000117.1 GCA_017462445.1 Clostridia bacterium | reverse complement strand
GTCGCTTTATGATCTAAATCAAGCTAGCCCCGAAAGGCGCTTCTCAATAAGAATACAGATTTTTGCATTTAACCTTCGATTTTTATACAGTTTTATCGGTATTCTTAATTAATCAGCCACTTTTTGTCTTGCCCGGCTCTGCCCTATTCGCTGGGATAGATGACCGAGGAGCGATACTCGGTGAGCGTCATTCCCGTTTTCTTCTTGAAGAGCCTGGAAAAATAGTGAATCGAGCTGAAGCCCAGCTCGTCGGAGATCTGGGTGAAGTTCATTTCATTGAGGCGTATGTATTCCTTCGCCTTCTCAATCTTCATATTGTTGAAGAAATCCGTGACGCCACAGCCCGCGTCACGCGAAAAAAGCTTCTTAAGTCCGCTCTCGCTTAGCAGAAACTCCTTGGCAATCTCGCTTACCGACAGGCTACGGCGTATATTCTGCTCCATAAATTTGGCAATCTCCTTGATGCGCTCAGGGAGGCTCTCATAATACATCGGCAGAACAAGCCTGGTTCTTATCGAAATTCCGCTCTCGCTGCGGCGCAAAAGAGTAATCAGGAACTCCTCCAGCAGATTAAAGGTCATCTGCACCGCGCCTATCGGCGCATTCTCCCTCTCCACCATTCCGCTTATCGGCGGCTGCTTCTCTATCGGCGTATAGGCGCTTAGCCCCTCGCGCAGAAGGATCGAGAGGAGCTTTCTCTCCTGACTGTTCAGGGCGATAATCTTGTTCTTAAAATATTTCATCGCCTTGGAGTTTGAAACAAAACTGACAACCGTGTGGTTGGGCGCAGACAGCTCCCTTGCCTCCAAGGAGTGGAACTCGTTGGGCTGGAAGAATATCAGCTCGCCGCTCTTGAGAAGATACTCCTTGCCCTCTATGGTAACGACCATACAGCCCTTATCTATATAGTTAAACTCCCAGAAATCGTGGGCTTCGCCTCCAAAGATGAAGCTGGATGCATTTTCAATATAAAGCACGGTAACGATCCTGCTTACCGCTATTTCCTTTTTGATTGCTTGCCTGACAAATTTATCCGCCACCGTCTGCCCCTCCTTTGGTACAATTGTGCAAATATCGTAGATAATTCTTCAAATACTTTTGCACAAATACAGTGTATCATAAAAATAGACAGTTGTCAAGCCACCATTTATGCAATTTTTATGTTGAAAAATGATACAAGACAACCAAATTTGTAAAAAATACATAAGGAGAAGAAGATGAAAAAGGGCATTAACATCTGGAGCTTCACCAGCGGAACGCTCTTGGACAAGTTCAGGCTCGCTGCCGATGCAGGCTTTGAGGGCATCGAGGTCGCAATCTCTGACGAGGGCGAGCTTGGTCTTGATGTGACAAAGGAAAAGCTGCTTGAAATCAGGAAGGCCGCAAACGATCTCGGGCTTGAGATCTACTCGGTCTGCAATGACCTGGTTTGGAGCAACTCGCTCACCTCACCCGACAGGGAGGAAAGAGAAAGAGCGAAGAAATTCGTTCGCCGTCAGCTTGAGGTAGCTTCCATTCTCGGCGCTGACACGATACTTATCGTTCCCGGCTGTGTTTCTGCTTCCTTCGCGCCGAACTTTGGCGTTGTTGACTATGATGTGGCATACGAGCTTGCAAGGGAGAGCATTACCGAGCTTATCCCCGACGCAGAGAAGTACGGCGTTGTTATCGGCGTTGAAAATGTATGGAACAAGTTCCTTCTCTCGCCCCTTGAGATGCGCGCCTTCATCGATAGCTTTGACTCTCCCTGGGTTCAATCCTACTTCGATGTTGGTAATGTTATGCTCACCGGCTACCCCGAGCAGTGGATAAAAATTCTCGGCAAGAGGATAAAGAAGGTCCACTTCAAGGAATTCCGCACCGCCGTTGGTACTCTTGACGGCTTTGTTGACCTCCTCGCAGGCGATGTAAACTGGAATGCAGTTGTTGCGGCGCTGGAGTCGGTTGGCTACGACGGTTGGGTAACAGGAGAGATGATCCCCGCATACGCACAGCATTCCGAGCAGATTATTTACAACACATCTAATTCTATTGACAAAATATTAGGGAGGAAATAAAAATGATTAAAATTGGTCTTATTGGTTGTGGATTTATGGGTTCTATGCACGCAAACGCGTACAACATTATTGACGGCGTACAGGTAACTGCGGTTGCCGATATCCGTCGCGAAAAGGCTGAGGAGCTTGCAAAGCTTTCCGGCGCTGAGATTTACAGCACGGGTATGGAGCTTATTGCCAACGCCGATGTTGACGCTATCGACATCTGCCTTCCCACCTTCCTTCACACAGAGCACGCTATCGCGGCTATGCATAAGGTAAAGAATGTATTTATCGAGAAGCCCGTTGCCTTCAGCCCCGAGGAGTGCGATGCCCTCCTTGCAGCTCAGGCAGAGACCGGTGCCGGCGTTCAGGTCGGTCAGGTTGTCCGCTTCTGGGACGAGTATGTTTGCCTTAAGGATGCAATCGATACCGGCAAGTACGGCAAGGTTATCAACGCGGTATTCAGACGCCTCTCGCCCAGACCCACCTGGACCTGGGAGAACTGGGACCTCGAGATTACCCGCTCCCGCGGCGCATTCCTCGACCTCCATGTTCACGATACCGACTTTATGCTCCACGCCTTCGGCAGACCTCTTGGCTTTAACACCGTCTGCGCACACGGCGGCGAGGGCAACAGCTATGTTATGACAATCGCTAACTATGACGGCTTCGTTGTCACCAGCGAGGGTACCTGGGATCTCCCCGCCTCCTTCCCCTTCGAGATGGCATTCCGTGTAACCTTCGAGAAGGCTGTTATGGAGTACACCAATGCAGGCTTCACCCTCTACACCGACGAGGGCGCTACCCCCATTCAGCTTAACAAGAGAGAGATTGCAGTTTCCGGCGGCGGTAACATCTCCGACCTCGGCGGCTACTTCAACGAGCTTGAGTATTTCGCAAACTGCCTCGTAGCAGGCAAGAAGCCCGACAAGGCTACCCTTCCCGATGCTTGCGCTTCTGTTAAGTTCATCTTCGAGGAGATGAACAAGGCAGGCAATGCAATTCTCTGATTATCTCCCGGGCTTCCGCCTTCAGGCATAAACGAATAAAAAACATAAATGGGGTGTTGAGCAATCAATGCCTCATTTTTAGCTTGTCCAGACTTAATAGTAATAAGGTTGAAAAGCTTGCGCTTTTCTCCAATTGTTTAGAGTTTCTTATTCTATCCTCCCTCGCTTCCTCTCGCTGTATGTATATACAGCTTCGGGGCGCGAAGAAGGATTTCTGCTCCGAATCCGTTCGCCCGGGCTTCCGCCTTCAGGCATAAACGAATAAAAAACATAAATGGGGTGTTGAGCAATCAATGCCTCATTTTTAGTTTGTCCAGACTTAATGGTAATAAGGTTGAAAAGCTTGCGCTTTTCTCCAATTGTTTAGAGTTTCTTATTCTATCCTCCCTCGCTTCCTCTCGC
>JAFTRB010000116.1 GCA_017462445.1 Clostridia bacterium | reverse complement strand
CTCTCGGCGTGCCGAGAGGTTTTTTTGTTTGCATTTTCAACAAAGAGGGGAACTAGGTCACCATTCCCAGGAAATGGTTGGTGTATCTCCTGACGAGGTTGTTATTATATCCTCATCCTCTATTGTATAGATGATTAATTCGGGTGTGGAATACTGTTTCATTTCAGCCTCCTTAGTTGTTTTCAGCACGATAATTCTTAGCTGATTCGGAGTAAGCGTGCATTGCGAGAAGCAGGGCATCAAGCCTTGAATCATCACCCATCATAGCATTTGCGTACTCGTTGAAGCAATATGTACCGCTGAGATCTCCGGATGTGATGGTCAGAATCTCGCCAAGCTGGTAGGCACGAAGCTCTACTATTACTTGAGCTTGTCCGTGATTTGCCTCGAGGGATATTGCGCTCTTTCCGTTTATAGTAACATTAAGAGGCTTGGAGGTGTCGGCGATATTGAGCACCATCTTTATAACACCGTTATCAAGAGCGAGCTGTGCTGATTTAACCACTGATGCAACTGTGGAAGGATCGACCCCCTCTATATCGGGGATGGACTCTACCTTCGTTGCGGGATATTGAGAGGTAAGGGTGTTTAGAAGCTCTACCTCCTCCTCGGTGGCATTCTCGTTTCCAAAATAATCGTAAGATGCCTTTGCGAAGCCGAGCATATCGCGTACAATCGCCTTTCCTTCCTCGGAAATTGTTGTATTGGAAAGCAGGCTCTTAGCATAAATGAGCGCTGAATACTCAGCCTCGCGTGTTAAGGTTTCGCCGTCCTTTGTATAGGTAATTGTCACAATATGAGCTTCCATAGCCTTGCTGGGAGCAATTCCCAGGAATCTATAAGCATCATAGGTAACACCATCCATATTTACGGTGCCTTCGCAGGTGAGTGCAACACCGTCAACCTCAATGCCGAGGACATTTCCGTCTGTGGGAGTGTAGAAGTTAAGTGATATTTCACTGGTGAGGGTGAGATTGACATTCATTACAAAGCCTGTTTCAACAATCTCTCTCACATCACCGCAGATATTGCATTCTGCATCCTTCGCGCCGTCATAGGTATGGAAGGCTGTTCTTGTGTATCCACAGTCGCAATCGGTGTCGCAGCCGTTTTCGAAAATGTGGGCTCCTGCCTCAAGCCTTTCGTCGGTATCGTTTGCACAAGACTTCCAGTGCTGCTCCGAATTATATTGCCACTCATCAGAGATATCGTGAGTTGTCGGCAAAATTGTCTCGTAGGTCGTGTAATCACAGTGTTCGCAGCATTCGTAAGCATACCAACCACTCTCTGTACACGTAGGTGCCTTTGCATCGTAGGTCTTTATGCTGTGAGCAGTATGTGCTCCACCGAGAAGTGTAGCGTTATATGCGTTCATCTCGCTTGCATAGCTTGCAACATCTGCATCGGTTAGCATAAACTCGGTCATCATAGCCCCGAATTTATTCATATTAGCTATGTAGCTCTCGTCTCCATCAGCGATAACAGGGAGAGAGGCATAGGCGTTAAGAAGGGGCTTTTTATCCGCCGCCGGACCTGCTACGGATAGAGATATTTCACTAATCACGGCTGCAGGAGTTGTGCCGTTGTCAAATATCTGTGTGTTATTAAAGCTTATGCGTATTTTGGAAGCTGCCAAGCCGTAAAGGTTGAATGTAGTAAATTCCTTGTCAACGCTTAGCGAAGCACCGCTTATTACCCGTAACCATTCACCGTTCATGTAAAGCTCAACACAGGTGTCATTGCTTCTGCTTGCAGAATTGCCTCCCACAAGATCATTTTCGTCTCTCGTGTCTCTTATGTTTAACATATAGACGCTGTAATCCTGACCGAGATCAAACTCAAGAGAATATCCGGGAGTGTCTGTTCCGGCATTGAAGTATGTAGAGAAGTCGTTATCTGTGATTGAGGTTATTTCTTCTTCGGTCAATGGCGTGCTTGTGGTGGAGAAGTCGGCACTTGAAAGCTTTACTCCGGAGCAAACTATTTCATAGAAGGATAAGGCATCTGTTGCATTCGCATCCCTCGTGCAAATTCTGATAGCCGTTGCCCTGATACCTGACATATCGATGGGAATATAATAAAGTCCATAGGTACTGTCCATAACTCTTGCAGCGAGGACATCGGCTTCGCTTGTGTAAGAAGCAATTGTTTTCCAATTACCGGCAACAAGAGCATAAACGGTTATCTGGTCTCCTATTCTGCTTATGCTTGCAGAATAGGAATAATCATATATTCTCAATTCGCCCAGTAGATATGTGCCGTCAAGCATTACAGTAGCGTCAAAGCAGGGATTTGTCTCTGCCTTGGAGGAATACCTGCTGAGATGCCAATTGTTTGTTCCGTCAGGATTCTTGTTGTAAACACCGTCTGTCAGCTTGCCTATTCCAAAACTTGCTGCGTGAACATCGGTCATATCGGGATTTGCTACGAAGGTGTTGTTCAGCAGGATGTTAGGAGAAAGCACGAGAGAGGAGTAATCCGTCTTGCTTACCGTAGCCGAGGCACTATCTTCAAGAATGTTCTTCCCGGTAAGCTCGGTTGTCTTTGTTCCCGAGCAGGTAATTTCGTATAGTGTAATTGCGGTGGATGGCTCAAGGCTTGAATAAACTCTTATCGCCTCCGCCCGAGCTCCGGACAGGTCGATAGGTAGATAATATAGTCCTAATTCCGTATCAAGGATGCGTGCATCGGAAATAGTGGACAGACCGCTTATGGAATAGACCTCGTGCCACTCTTCTGCATAGTATGCATATACCTTTACTATATCTCCAAGCCTTGTATCCTCGGTATAATCATATATTCGCATTTCAGAGAGCAGATATACTCCGTTAAGCTGAACCGCACCGTCAAGGCAGGCATTAGCCTCTACTTTAGTGGCGAACCGTCCTAAGCTGTAATTAATGTTCCCCGAAGCATCTCTGTTGTATATACCGTCTGTCAACTTGGAATAGCCGAATTGTTCGGAAAATACGCCTGTCGCATCGGGATTCGGTACAAATTCTTTACCGGACAAAATATTATTGTCCGCAGAATTTCTTTGCTTGCCAAATCCACTCAGCTCAATCTCATAAATTGATACTCCCAAAGAAGAAAGGGTGTTCTCCATGCTTATACGTATCTTGGAAGCATTTGTGCCGTTAAATTCAATCTGTGTATATTTTCTTCCGTAATCGTCACTAAGCCTTGCGTTTGGGGCAAGCAACGGCAGGGCATCATAGTATTTTACCCATTCACCGTTTATATATAACTCTACCGTTGCCAGACTTACTCTTGATACTGTTTCGCTTGTTTCTGCAAAATCGTAAATTTTGAGATTGTTAAGAATACAATTGCTGCCAAGCGTGTATTCTACGGTCATATTGTTATTTGCAACAGAACGAAGAGCGAATCTTCCCTGCTTTGGATCAAAGTTACCGTCTGTAAGCTTGCTCTCACTGTAGTCGGAACCGAATACTCCTACTGACTCAAACAGAGAGGGAGATGCAACAAGCAGCAGGTTATCGCTATAGCTCAATTCGCCGGGGAGCGATGCTCCACTGCAAGTAATCTCATAAACGGTAATACCCGCCGAGCTGCTGTCGGACATATGGACTCTGACCGCCTCACAGATAACGCCTCCGAGGTCTAACGGCAAATAATATAGCTTTTGAGAGCTGTCATACTGTCTTGCCGCAATGATTTTGTCGCGTCCCGAGATAGAGGCTATCTCTTTCCATTCACCGCCCGAAAGTGCATAAATGGTTGTTTGGTCGCCCATTCTGGTAGATGCAGCGCTCGTATCGAAATCGTAAATGCGTAATTTGGATACAAGAT
>JAFTRB010000115.1 GCA_017462445.1 Clostridia bacterium | reverse complement strand
CTTTGCGAGGAGCTTAACGATGCCGCTTGTACCTATTTGATGGACTTTGGCGCTGCCACCGCCTCCAACGGAGCTGTCGGACTCTATCATATAGATAACCTGACTCCCGAGGCAAAGGCGCAGGGCGAGGCTCTTATACTCGATGGGGCAGAGGAGTATGTCATTGACGATGCCGAGCTTGAAAGAGTAAAGGCGTCCTATCCCGTAATGTGGAAGAACCGGGACGCCACGCCCAAGCTTTGCTTTATGGGCTGTCCCCATATGTCGCTCGAGCAGCTCAAGACCTGGACCATTAAGGTAGAGCAGGGACTTAAGGAGGCCGGCAACAAGAGGGTTGTTATTCCCACGGTATTCACTGCCGCGCCGGCTGTCCTTCGCGAGTTTGAGAAGACCGAGTTTGCCGAAAGGCTTAAGAGGACCGGAGTCATAACCTCCTACATCTGTCCGCTTATGTATATGAACAATCCGATGTGCGCCAAGATGCCTGTTATCACCTCCTCAAACAAGCTGCGCACCTATACCACCGCGCGCTATTACACCGACGACGAGATTCTCGTTCAGATAACGAAGGGAGGAAAGTGATATGAGAGTGTTCAAGGGTAGAGTTATAGCAGCGGGCAGCGTCAGCGCGCCTGCCCTGGTTTCCCACGGAGGGCTGAATACCCTCGCTTCCTTCCAGAAGGCTCTGCAGTTTGGCGATAAGAATGCAACCTGCTCGGACCAGAACAACCCCGACCTTTTCGGCAAGCAGATGCTGGGCAAGGCGCTTTGTCTGCCCCAGACCATCGGCTCTACCACGGGAGGAATGGTGCTTTACTGCGCGGTTGCTATGGGCAGACAGCCTGCTTGTATGCTTTTCTCCAAGCCCATCGATTCGCTTGCCGCGGCGGGAGCTGTGCTTGCCGATGTTTGGGTTGAGGGGGCTTCTATGCCGGTTATCGACTCCTTGGGCGAGGAATTCCTCGAGTATGTCAAGGACGGAATGACCGTCACCGTCGAGCCTGACGGCACAGTCAAGGTAGAGGGATAATTCGCTTCAGGCTACCATCCCAACCTTCCCACCCTGGGAACAAAAGCGCATCACCGCTATTTGACCAATAAACCCAAAAGCCCACAGCCTGTGGGCTTTTTCTGAAAAACAATTGTACATTAAAAATACAATTTATTGTCACCTTTATCTTGACAAAGAAAATACAATAGTAGTATAATTAAAGCAATTTTAATTAAAGTCGGCTTACCGACAGAAAGGAATAAATATGAGCAGAGTTTACAATTTCTCAGCTGGCCCCTCTATGCTTCCTCTTCCCGTTTTGGAAAAGGCACAGGCAGAGATGCTTGACTACAACGGCACAGGTATGTCGGTTATGGAGATGAGCCACCGCTCATCAGTCTTTCAGGAGATAATCGATGCTGCCGAAAAATCTCTTCGTCAGCTTATGGCGATACCTGACAACTACAAGGTCCTTTTCCTCCAGGGAGGTGCCTCAACTCAGTTTGCCGCCGTACCCCTCAATCTTCTCTCCGAGCATAAGTGTGCCGACTACATCGTCTCCGGTCAGTTCTCCAAGAAGGCATTCCTTGAGGCAAAGAAATATGGCGATATCGTTATAGCCGCCTCCTCCGCCGGCGCAAGCCCTGCGTTTTCTGCAGTTCCCGCTACCAAGCGCTCTGACTTCCGCCCCGATGCCGACTATGTCCATATGTGCTTTAACAACACGATCTACGGCACCTATTTCAAGGAGATTCCCGACACAGGCGGAATTCCCCTCGTTGCAGATATGTCCTCCTGTATCCTCTCGGAGCCCATAGATGTTTCAAGGTTCGCTCTTATTTACGCAGGCGCACAGAAGAATATAGCCCCTGCAGGACTGACAATTGTAATTGTTCGAGATGATATTATAGGAAGGGCAAGACCCGACACCCCCGCAATGCTTAACTATCGTGAAATGGCAGAAAGCGGATCAATGTACAACACGCCCCCCTGCTACTCCATCTATATGGCAAAGCTGGTATTCGATTGGATTATTTCCATCGGAGGCCTCGAGGAGATGAAGCGCCGCAATGAAAGAAAGGCGAGCGTGCTTTATGATTATCTCGACGGCTCCCAGCGCTTCTACACCGCGCCCGTAGACAAGAGCTGCCGCTCTATGATGAATGTTGTATTCACCACAGGAGATTGCGAGCTTGACAAGCGCTTTGTAGCGGAGGCTGAGGCAGCAGGGCTTAAGAATTTGAAGGGACACCGCTCGGTCGGCGGTATGAGGGCATCTATTTATAATGCTATGCCCTATGAGGGAGTTGTTGCCCTTGTCGATTTTATGAAGAAATTTGCAAGCGCCAATCCCAAGCTGCCAAGATTTGACGAGAAATAAGATAATGCGCAGGGTGCCCTACGGGTGCCTTGCGCAAAATTTTTATTGAGATAAAGGAGATTATTATGAAAATCAGATTGATGAATAAGATAGCTAAAATAGGAACAGATCGTCTCGGCTCGGGCTACACGGTCGGCGAGGATATTGCAAGCCCTGATGCAATGATGGTAAGGAGCGCATCGCTAATCGATTATGAGTTTGGCGAGGAGCTTTTGGCAATTGCCAGGGCAGGCGCAGGAGTAAATAATATCCCTCTTGACAGATGTGCGGAAAAGGGAATTGTTGTATTTAATACTCCCGGTGCCAATGCAAACGGAGTAAAGGAGCTTTGCATAGCGGCCCTCATTCTTGCCTCTCGTGATGTTACGGGCGGAGTCGAGTGGGCAAAGACGCTTGTAGCCCCCGATGTGGCAAAGCAAGTGGAAAAGGGAAAGAGCAGGTTTGCGGGCTGCGAGATTCTTGGCAAGACGCTTGGTGTCATCGGACTGGGTGCAATAGGCGGCCTTGTAGCAAATGCGGCACGCTCGCTCGGTATGAATGTAATCGGCTGTGACCCCTATATCACCGTTCACGCTGCCTGGAGCCTCTCTCGCTCCATCGAGCAGGCGGATAACTACGATGAAATATATGCAAAGTCAGACTACATCACCCTGCATATCCCCTCCACAAAAACCACCCGTGGTATCATAAATCGCGATACGATTGCCAAAATGAAGGACGGTGTCCGCATTATTAACCTCGCTCGTGCAGACCTTGTTGACACAGAGGCAATACGCGAGGCACTTGAAAGTGGAAAGGTTGCAGCCTATGTTACCGACTTCCCGACCGAGGAAACCCTGTCCCTTCCCAACACAGTAAATATACCTCACCTCGGAGCATCTACTGCCGAGAGCGAGGATAACTGCGCGGTTATGGCAACCGATGAATTAAAGGAGTACCTGGAGACGGGAAATATCAAAAACTCGGTCAACTATCCTGCTGTCAGCATCCCCTATACAGGCAACCGCCGCATTACAATCTGCCACCTCAATGTTGCAAATATGCTTTCCCGCATAACCTCTGCGGTATCCGAGGAGGGCATCAATATAGAAAACCTCTCCAATGGCTCTAAGGGCGAATATGCCTATACAATAATAGAGGTTGACAGCGCGGTAGAAATTCCCGATAGGGTAATTGCAAAAATATCAGCCACAGAAGGAGTAATCCGCACAAGGGTAATATAACCCACCCCGTGTTAAATTAATGCTATAAAAACCGCCGTGAGCAAATTGCTTACGGCGGTTTTTATGTAAAGAAATGTTTTCAAATATTACCAGTACATCTTCCACTCGGGATTTTTCAGTCTTAATAGAGCCTCAAGGAAGAAGTAGTCGCCGTAGATAGCGCACTCATCAAAGCCTGCATCAAAGGGAACTGCGTGGGTAACATGGTGGATAAGACCGTCATAAACTCTTCCGATGTCGGTGGTATAGTTGTCTATCAGGGACTCTACCATCTGGTTTGCGGCGGAGATAAATACCTTCTTCTCCTCTGCATCATCGGGAAGATGCTTTGCCATCTCAATCATACCGCAGGCTGCAATTGCGGCGGCGGAGGAATCCTTGTAGCTATCCTTGTCAAAGTAATAATCCCAGAAGGGGATCATATCCTCGGGCAGGTGGTTAAGCATAAAGTAGGTTATATTTCTGTGTGTTTCCTTCAGTGTCTCGTCGCCTGTGTAGGAGTAGGCAATGGGGAAGCCGTAAACACCCCACGAGTGACCGCGGGACCAGCAGGAGTCGTCAGCATATCCCTGGAATGTAAGACCGCGAACGGGGGAGGCATCCTTGGGGTCAAACTGGTAGTGGTGGAAGGAGGAGCCGTCCTCGCGGATAAGAAGCTCGGCGGTTGTCCTGTTGTGGTCAAGTCCTGCCTGATAGTAGTCCTTGTTTCCTGTTTCCTTTGCTCCCCAGAACATAAGAGGCGCATTCATCAGCGAGTCCATCATTGTTCGGCAACCATCCCCCCTTGCCCAGGCGGAGTGGATACGAATGATAAACTTGCCCTCCTTGGAGTAGCTTGTTCTGTAGAAATAATCAAGGGCATCAAGAGCAGCCTGCTTGGCGAACTCATTACCGGTCAATTTATAAGCGGCAACGCAGGAGGGAGTGAAGACAAAGCCAACATCGTGGTCGTCCATACCTATCTTCTCGTCAACTCTTTTTCTGTAGCTTTCGAGCTGTGCCTCTGCGGTCTGGCGGAAGAATTCGTCACCTGTAAGCTCATAGGCGAGCCAATAGCATCCTGTGTACATACCGCATTCCCAGTGCTTGTTCTCGCCCATAGGATACAGGAATTCCTTCGAGCAGGTAGGCGGGAACTTGTCCATACCGCTTCTCTTCGCCAGCACTGCAAGCTTGGCGGTTGCCTTGGCAATAGCGGCATCGAGCTTTTCGGGCGCTATTTTATGCTCCTCGGCAAATCTTTCGGGATTGACCAAGGTAAGTCTTTCTTTTACCATACAAAACCTCACTTAATGCACCTATGTGCGTTGTTAGTTCTATAATAACTTATTTTACAAATAAAGTCAATAAAGAAAACCAAAATTGGCAAAAAATATAAGTAGACGGGCTTTTTGTGAAAATAAATAAAAATAATATTGCAAAGGTGCGTACTATTGTTGAAGAAAAAGATTGATTTTCTTCTCTTTTTGTGCTAAAATATATGTTTGGAAATAAATGATAAATGCGAGGAAATGTGATGAAGCGTACAGATTTAAGAAATATCGCAATTATAGCCCATGTTGACCACGGCAAGACCACGCTCGTTGACGAGATGCTCCGTCAAGGAGGTATATACAGAGAGAACCAGGAGATGGAGGAAAGAGTAATGGACTCCGGCGACCTTGAGAGGGAGCGCGGAATAACCATTCTTGCCAAGAACACCGCCATTCATTACAAGGGTGTAAAGATCAATGTTATAGATACCCCCGGCCACGCAGATTTTGGCGGCGAGGTCGAGCGCATACTGAAGATGGTAAACGGAGTTATCCTGCTTGTTGATGCGGCGGAGGGGCCAATGCCTCAGACTCGCTTCGTTCTGGAGAAGGCTCTCTCGCTTAACCACAGGGTTATTGTCGTTGTAAATAAGATAGACCGTCCCGATGCTCGCCTTGATGAGATTGGCGACGAGGTGCTGGAGCTTCTTCTGGAGCTTGACGCCACCAACGAGCAGCTGGATTCTCCAATGCTCTTCTGCTCGGGCAGAGCCGGTACAGCATCCTTTGACCCCCACACGCCCGGCACAGATCTTACCCCCCTTCTTGACACGATCCTCGAATATATGCCTGCGCCCGAGGGCGAGGAGGACGAGCCTCTTCAGCTTCTGGTTTCCTCCATCGACTATAACGAGTTCGTCGGTAAGATCGGTATAGGCAGAATAGAGCGCGGTATGATTAAGCAGGGGCAGGGCGTAGCAATCTGCAACTATCACGGTGACGGCAAATCCCGCCCGGCGAAGATAGTTTCCATATATCAGTTCGACGGACTTAAGCGTGTTCCCGTTACCGAGGCGCGCGTCGGCGATATCGTTTGCTTCTCGGGCTGTGAGGATTTGATGATAGGCGACACCGTATGCTCTCCCGCCTGCGTAGAGCCTATCGAGTTCATCAAGGTTGGCGAGCCTACAATGGAGATGACCTTCTCGGTCAACGATTCTCCCTTTGCAGGCAAGGAGGGTAAGTTCGTTACCTCCCGTCACCTCCGCGCAAGACTGTACAAGGAGCTATTGCGTGATGTATCGCTCCGTGTTGAGGATGGCGATACCACGGACTCCTTCCGTGTTGCGGGTAGAGGAGAAATGCACCTTTCCATTCTTATCGAGAATATGCGCCGCGAGGGCTATGAGCTTTGCTGCTCCAAT
>JAFTRB010000114.1 GCA_017462445.1 Clostridia bacterium | reverse complement strand
CTGCCTATAACCAAGGCGGTATATAGTGTAATCAAGCAGGGAGTAAGCTGCAAGGAGGCAATGCGGAGTCTTATGACAAGGGAGCTTAAGAGCGAGCTTGAGTAGCTCTGTGTCCCATTTTTTGCGATACGCAGCTGAAAAATTATGACATTCCTTCTTTTATAGCAATAGCGGATAGGCATGCGCCTATCCGCTATTGTATTTTTTATTTAATGGCTACCCGTGTTAAGAATTATGTCGGATAATAGCCGAAAATGTAAACAACTATTCACTAAATACGGATAATTCTGCTTCCAAGAACCAGTCTTACCTCGCCGACCTCCGGATTGCCGTCAATCAGGGTGGGCAATATGATTTTTATAACCGTCTCCTCCCCCTCGATAATATCGGTATCTGCTCCGTCCTTGGTCAGGCGGATTTTGGCGTCGCTTTCAGAATACCCCTCTTGCGCAGGCGCAGAAATATTGAAGGCTGTATACATTTTTTCCTCGCCATACTCTTCAAGATATATAATGCCAAAGGCTTCCTTGTCATTCAGCTTAATTCTTAGTGTAATGGTTCTTCCATCAAGCTTTTCAAGCACCAGATAGCCTGCCTCGTTTTCCACTCTTTCAAATAGCTCGGCGCCACCAATAGATTCGTTTTCTCCTTCAATAGAATCGTCGCCCTTGTCGATTCCCGGCATCTCGGGCATCATTGACTCGCCTCCCATATTCATTCCAAGATTGGCAGCTCCTATCACCACAGCCAGGGCAATTACAAAGCAGGCGGCAATTGCTCCTATTCTTTTGAGATTAAATTCCGGAGCTTTTACCTTTACTTCATCAGCCTCCGCTATAAATCTGTCTTCAATTCCGCCAATAGCGGAAAACAAATCCTCTTTCCTCATAAAAGCTCCTCCTCTCTTAATAAAATACGCAGTCGCTCCCGCATTCGATGTAAGCGAACCTTAATTCTTGATTCACCCGAGCCCAGTCGCTTGGCTATCCCTGCAATGCTCTCGGCGTAGAAATATCTCAGAACGAACATCTGTCGGTCGGAGGCGCTTTCCCCCTCAAGGAAGCGGTTTATAGCCGCGGTTATTTCACCCTCGGAGCGCTCACAGACACTGCCTCCGACACACTCATCAAGCTCGTCAAGGCACAGCGTTACCTCGTCCCGCCCTCTTTTCTGTCTGTTTCTCGCCTTATACATATCAAGGGCAGTATTTCTTGCTATCCTACCGAGATATGCCTTCAGGCTGTTTGGCTCGTTTGGCGGAATAGAGCGCCAGGCCTTAAAGAGTGTATCGTTTACGCATTCCTCGCTCTCGCCATCATCGCGAAGGATGTTGTATGCAATTTTTCCAAGATATCTGCCATATCTGTCCTGAGTATAGCTCAGCGCGCGCTCGTCTCTCGCAAGATATAGCAGGACTAAAGCTCTATCCTCCATCTGATCCCTCCGATAAGTAATGACGACAAATGCGGTAAAGGGTTACAAATTTATTCTATCATAAATTCGCGCACGCGTCAAGAGCGCGTAATATTACAAATATTTTAAATAACTATTGAAATTGCCACAAGTGTATGATATATTATTCTAGGAAAAAAGACAAATATATCCTATCTTCTTTGTTAAAGAATAATATAAGGAAAAGGAAAGAGCATTGATTTTTGGAAAACACATTAACAGATATTATCTGAAATATCTGCATTTTATTCTTCTCGGTGTCCTTGCGCTGTTGCTTGTTGACATATTCCAGCTGCGCCTGCCCGAGCTTTACAGATTAATAATCGATGGCATTGATAAGGGGAGCGTTGAATATGAGGGAGTAATGCACAGCTTCGACCTCGACCTCATACTCGAGATCGTCGCGCCCGAGATGCTTTTGTGCGCCTTGGCTCTCGTCTTTGGCAGATTTTTGTGGCGCGTATGCCTGTTCGGCTCGGCTATAAGGGTAGAGACCGATATTCGCCGCGAGCTTTTTGACAAGGCGAGAGGGCTGTCCCAGCAGTTCTATCACAAGAACAAGGTCGGCAACCTGATGGCGCTTTTTACAAATGACCTTGAAACAATTCACGAGTGCTTCGGTGACGGAATACTGATGTTCTTCGATGCTCTCCTTCTCGGTGTTCTCGCCATACTGAAAATGGCAAATATGAACCTCCTCCTCACGCTTTTTGCGCTGATTCCGATGGTATTTCTCTTCCTTACGGGCATGCTTGTCGGCAGATATATGACGGCGAAATGGCGTATTCGCCAGGAGGCATATTCCGCCCTGTCAGACTTCTCTCAGGAGAACTTCTCCGGCATCGCTGTCATCAAGGCGTTTGTCAAGGAGGCGCGCGAGCTTTGGGCATTCCGCAAGCTTAACAAGCAGAACGAGGATGCCAATGTGGAGTTCACAAAGGCGTCAACCACACTGCATATATTAGTAACTCTGTTCGTCGAGAGTGTGGTCTGCATAATTCTTGGCTATGGCGGATACCTGGTATATACAGATTATTTCTCTGCCGGTCAGCTCGTTGAGTTTATCAGCTATTTCACATCTATTGTCTGGCCTGTTATGGCTATTTCCAGGCTTATCGATATGCGTTCAAAGGGAAATGCTTCCTTGACCAGAATAAGCGAATTTCTTGACACGCCCCCTGATATAGTGGATAAGGAAGGCGCAATAGAGCTGGAAAACCCCAAGGGCGAAATACAAATATGTAACCTTTCGTTTACATACCCCGACGCGCACTCCCCCTCGCTTATTGATATAGATTTGCATATTCAGCCGGGCGAGAGCATCGGCATAATAGGCAGGACAGGCTCGGGCAAGACGACCTTGGTTGACCTCCTTGCTAGAATATACAATGTCCCCGACGGAACAGTGTTTATTGACGGGGTGGATATTAATTCCTTAACCGTTTCCTCGGTGAGAGGGGCGATAGCCTATGTCCCGCAGGACAACTTCCTCTTCAGCACGGATATCCGCGACAACATCGCCTTCTCCCGCGACGAGGTAGATGATGACGCTGTCCAGAGGGCAGCAGAGTGGGCGGCGGTACATGACAATATCGAGGGCTTCTCCGAGGGCTACCGCACTCATCTTGGCGAGCGCGGTGTAACCGTATCGGGCGGACAGAAGCAGCGCATCTCAATAGCGCGCGCCCTTCTTAAGGATGCGCCAATTCTTATCCTTGATGACTCTGTCAGCGCGGTTGATACCGCCACCGAGGAGGTAATTCTCTCAAATCTCAAGGAGCATCGCCGTGGTAGAACAACCATTCTTATTGCGCATCGTGTCTCCGTGGTGGAGGGAATGGATAAGATTGTCTATATTGACGAGGGGCGTATCCTCGATTACGGAACTCATGCAGAGCTTCTGGAGCGCTGTGCCGAGTATCGCAGAACTGTCGAGCTTCAGCGCCTTGATGACGAGGGAGGTGCAAGCCGATGAACACCCTTTATGAGCTTTATCCCATTTTGATAGTTGGCGCGTTGATAGGCATTGTATCAATCATCTTCATCATTGCCTACGCGCTTATGAAGGATAAGAAAAGCGCTGTGGGCTTTGATAGGAATATGAAGGACTCAGAGATCTTCGTCCGTCTTGTTTCCTATGCGCGCCCCCATCTTGGCAGTTTGATCCTTGTAGCAGTTCTTCTTATTGGCTCCATAGCCTATGATGTCATATCCCCCTACCTGATTGGAAGCATCGAGGAGATGATAACCGAGGATTTTGAATACTCTGCTCTTATCTCACGAGTAATCATTTACGCATCCATTCTGGTCGTCTCTCTTGCCTCAACCTATATTCAGGCTGTTATTTTGCAGAAGGTCGGACAGAAGATTTTGTCAAAGCTGCGCGAGGATACCTTCAGCCATATCGAGAGCCTGTCTCATTCTCAGCTTAACTCCTCTTATGTCGGCACGCTTGTTACCCGTGTAACAAATGATACCAACGCAATATCTGCGATGTTTACAAGCATGCTCAGCGAGCTTTGCAAGAATGTATTCATAATAATCGGCGTGCTCACCGCTATGCTGGTGTTGAATTATATGCTGACGCTGATGGTGCTTTGCTTTGTGCCGTTCATCATTCTCTTTACGGTAATATTCCGTAAATTCTCCCGCAGAGCCTACCGCCGTGTGCGCGATGGCACATCCGACCTTAACGCCTATCTCTCCGAGAATCTCTCGGGCATAAAGGTAACTCAGCTCTTTGGCAGAGAGGCGAGGAAGATGAACGAGTTCGACCAAAGGAATGACGGGCTCGGCAAGGCGAAAAGCCACCAGATGTTTGTTTTTGGAATATTCCGTCCGCTCGTTTATATGCTCCATATTACATCGGTTCTTTGCCTGTTCTACCTGGGCTCCCGTGGATATATAGATAATATAACCTTCCTCGGGCAGAGCATATCAAGCGGAGTTATTGTTTCCTTTTATTTGTATATAAACAAGTTCTTCAACCCGATCCAGAACCTTGCGGATCAGTTTAACCGCCTCCAGGCGGCATTCGCATCTGCTGAAAAAATCTTCACCATTCTCGATACCGAGCCTGAGGTGAAGGATGCCCCCGATGCAATAGAACTTGACACGGTACGGGGCGAAATTGAATTCCGTAATGTTTGGTTTGCATATAACGAGGGTGAATGGGTGCTGCGCGGAGTGTCCTTCAAGGTCGAAGCGGGACAGACGGTAGCCTTTGTCGGCTCAACAGGCTCGGGAAAGACCACGATACTTTCGCTCCTATGCCGAAACTACGATATTCAAAAGGGAGAGATTCTCGTCGATGGCGTGGATATCAGAAGAATAAAGATGTCCTCGCTCCGCCGTTACTTCGGGCAGATGCTCCAGGATGTGTTCCTCTTCTCGGGTACAATTCGCTCCAACATAGTTCTCCGCGAGGATAGCTTCACTGACGAGGAAATCCGCGAGGCGTGCCATTATGTGAATGCGGACAGCTTCATTGACAAGCTTCCCTCGGGGCTTGATGAGGAGGTCAGGGAGAGAGGCAATAACTTCTCTGTCGGTCAGCGCCAGCTCCTGTCCTTTGCCAGGACGGTCATTCACAGGCCCGCTGTTATGATTTTGGACGAGGCGACGGCAAACATCGATACCGAGACCGAGCTTTTGATTCAGGACTCTCTTGAAAAAATGATGAATATCGGAACAATGCTTATGGTTGCTCACCGTCTTTCCACGATTCAGCATGCGGATAATATCATAGTTCTCTCCCACGGCGAGATAATCGAGCAGGGCAACCACACCGAGCTTCTATCAAGGCGTGGCAAATACTATGACCTTTATATGCTGCAATATGAAAAGGAAAGGCTGAACAGTGAAGGCGCGGCAGATAGCGATTGACCCCGTCTCTGCGGCCGAGCCCTGCCACAGCGCAGGATAAAGCCCTGTCGCAACACGCTCTATGCTGTTGTTTGCAGCTCACTGTACAATTATCCTATCAATTATACCCAAAAAAATCTCCGTCGCGGCGGAGATTTTTTCTTGTTTTAGGTCTTTACAAAGCCGGACTGTTGTGGTATAATGATATTCGGAAATTTTTGGTCTTGCCGTCTCTTAAGGAGGAATTATGAGAATAGACAAGCTCCTCTCCGATATGGGGATTGCAACCAGACGCGAGAGCGCCGATGCCGCCAGGCGAGGGCAGATTCTTGTGGACGGTGTCCCTGTAAAAAAAGCATCCCAGCACATTGACCCCGAAAAGCAAACAGTAACCTTCCGTGGGCGGGAGATTGCCTATACAAAATTCACCTATGTGATGCTTAACAAGCCCGAGGGCTATGTCAGCGCCACCGAGGACAGCTCGTTGCCCGTAGTAACCGAGCTGTTGCCCGAGGAGTTAAGAAGAAGGGAAATGTTTCCGGTTGGCAGGCTCGACCGCGATACCGTGGGGCTTATGCTTCTCACCAATGATGGCGCTTTAGCGCACACCGTCCTGTCCCCCAGGCACCATGTGGCAAAGGAATATCGCTTCTCCTCTGCCGAGCCTATGAGGGCGGGCGTCGAGGATGAGTTCCGCGATGGGGTAACGCTTGCGGACGGCTATGAATGCAAAAGCGCGATAATAAGGCTTGATGATGACAGGCTCGGCGGAGTAATAACCCTGACCGAGGGGAAATACCATCAGATAAAGAGAATGGTTGCCTCCACTTCAAACCGAGTGACCTACCTCGAGCGTATCAGCTTCGCGGGCATTCCTCTTGACCCATCTCTTTCCCGAGGGGAATGGCGCTATCTTACCGATGAAGAGATAGAGACTCTTCGTAATGCGACCGAGGATTAAACAGTAATCAATATTGTAAGGAGTATATAATGGAACTTTTTAAGACACTTGCTGAGGAATTTGGCATTAAGGAGGAGCAGGTTGAGGCAACCGTCGCGCTTATCGACGAGGGCAATACCATTCCCTTTATTTCCAGATACCGTAAGGAGGTAACAGGCAGCCTTGACGATGCCACCCTCCGTGACCTTTTTGACAGACTTCAGTATCTGCGCAACCTCGAGGAGAGAAGAGCGCAGATCTCAGGTATAATTGAGGAGCAGGGCAAACTCACCCCCGAGATTACCTTTGCGCTCAACAATGCAAAGACACTTGTAGAGCTGGAGGATATCTACCGCCCCTACAAGCCCAAGAGAACAACTCGCGCCTCCATCGCAAGAGCAAAGGGGCTCGAGCCTCTGGCGCAGTACATCATGGAGCAGAAGGACGCATACGAGCCCTCTATTGAGGAATATGCCGAGCAGTTCATCTCGGCGGAGGAGGGCAAGGAGGTTCCCGACGCAGCCGCAGCGCTCCAGGGCGCATCCGATATCATTGCCGAGGATATCTCCAACGATGCCGAGATAAGAAAGATGCTCCGTGAGTTCACTATGGCAAACGGCTCGCTCACCACCAAGGGCACCACCGAGGAGACCTCGGTCTACGAGAACTACTACGACTTCTCCGAGCCTATCAAGAAGCTTAAGGGACACCGCGTGCTTGCCATCAACCGTGGCGAGAAGGAGGACTTCCTTAAGGTCGCTGTCACTCTCCCCGAGGAGGACGGAATCGCGCAAATCGTATCCCGTGTTGTAACAAACAAGCATTGCTGTGGGTGCGTCAAAATGACACTTGGTACAGCCCTTCAGCTTATGAATTGTTTCATCATTGTTCAGTACAAGAATTCTCTGGGGCTGATAGTTACATCCGGTGGGTGCCAGATGTGCCGCCTTCAAAATAAGGTCAACAGCCTCCTGCGGTAAATGTTGATCTTTGAATTTGCGTACAGAATATCGTTTTTCGGCTAATGTTAAAAAGTTCATAATTACATCCCCTTACAAAGTTTTTTTCATTTTATCAGTATATTGTATTATTGTCAAGAAGCTTAAATTGTTAATAATAATTTAACATATTCATAAATTATTGACATTGAATTTCCTGAGTGATAAAATGTTAAGTATGGAAGACTAAAATTTGGGAGAAATGTAAAGTGAAAACGGTTATAAAATACCTGAAGCCCTTTTACGGGCGGATGGGTCTCGGGCTTTTAATTAAAATACTGGGAAGCCTTGCGGAACTGATGCTTCCGTATATTCTCAGTCATATTCTGGGTAATGTCCTGGGAACAAAGGTGACGGATATTGTATTCTGGGGCGTTGTTATGGTTGTATGTTCTCTTGCTGCCTGTGTGATGAATGTAATTGCAAACCGTATGGCGGCATGGGTTGCACGTGGCTTTGCCGAAGAAATGCGGCGTGAGCTTTTTGCAAAAACTCTGCGGCTTTCCGCAAGACAGACCGACGAGTTCACCATACCATCTTTGGAATCCCGAATAACCTCTGATACATATAATGTTTACAATTTCTTCAATATGATTCAGCGAATGGGTGTCCGTGCACCTATTATGCTTATCGGCGGTATCGGGATAACTCTGTTTATGGATGCCTCTCTTTCTCTTGTTATGATTTCGGTTCTTCCCTTTATATTTATTACTGTTTTTTGTATTTCACGGAAGGGAGTT
>JAFTRB010000113.1 GCA_017462445.1 Clostridia bacterium | reverse complement strand
GAGCAATCATATCTGGGAGCTTGCTCACAAGGATGATTGCCGCAGATTGCTCTTTCGGTGGTTTGTCGCAAGACAAACATAGTGCGTTAGCACCAAGACCTCCCCGAGGGCTTGCACCGATAAAGAGTAACACTGAACACTTTCTTCTACCTTCTCGCCTTGCGATATTCTCCCGGGGTTATGCCGACGGTGTCTACGAAGGTGCGGTAGAAGCTTCTGTCTCCCGAAAAGCCGCATTCAAGGGCTATATCAAGCATACTGCGCTCGGTTCCTATCAGCAAATTCTTTGCCTGCTCTATCCGTAGGGAATTCAGCATTGCGCGGAAGTTTGTTCCCGATAGGGCGGCAAAGCAATTGGATATATATTTGGGGCTGTAGCCCAGCGCCTTGCCCACCGAGCTTTGAGTTATGTTCTCGCGGTAATGCTCGAAAATATATATCAGTATCCGCTGCAGCGTCACCGACTTTCCTCCCTCGGTAAGGGGAGGAACAGAGGAAAAGTATTCGCTTATTATCAGGTGGAATATGGATTTAAGCCTGTAAACCATGGGCCTCGGGTCGCCTTCTCCGCGATATTTTTTTACCAGCTCCTCAAAGCCGCTCTTGCGAATATAGCTTATAAGTTCCTCCGACGGTGTGAAGGATGCGCTCTGTCTCTCGCGGCAAAGCTCCTCGAAGGGGACAAGATCGAGAATGAAGTCGTTGGAAAAAACGCATATCCATATATGGCAGTATTCGGGTGTGTAGAAGGAATGCAGCTGGAAGGGGGATATAATGGTAAATTGTCCTGCCTTGACAAGCTCGACCTTGCCCTCGACCGTCATCTCTATTTCGCCCTCTATAACCCAGATAAGCTCGCAGAACTGGTGAATGTGGGAGCCGTAGTTGTATATTCCGGTGTGATGGCCATATCTTATGGCGCTAAAAGAGCCGAAGTTTGCGTGTTGAATAATCATTTTCTCTCCAAATGTGGCAATTTGTCAGCAATTATACCACAATGTGTGTTGATAGTCAAGCATTTTTGGTGTATTTTTTAAATAAAAAAACAGAAGGAGATGCGAAATGAAAAGAAAAACAGGCATAATGCTTTTCTGTCTTTGCCTGATGATAGCGACTATTGTGTCGGCTTTGACGGTGATTGGCTTTGCCGAAGGAGGAGAGGACGCTATGGTAGCTATTCTTGAGGATGAAGCCCTTGTTTCCTACAAGCAGGGGGAAAGCATTAAGGTGGCAAACGAGGGATATATTGGTATCCCGGTAGAGATAACCGTGTTTTACAACGCGGAAAACCCCGCTGTACCCGGCGAGCATACCGAATCCACTCCGGTAATACTCTATGTTGTAAACACAGGGGTTCAACGGATCGGAAAGGACAGCGATGTAAAGATTATATCGGATATGCTTGCGCGCGGCTGGGCGGTTGCGGTCTGCGACTACAAAAACCACCCGAAGGCAGTCTCACCCGATCTGGATTGGTCGGTGCAGGACCTGCGCGTTAATCTTATGAAGGGAAACTATTTCACCGATAAGACGGTGTTCCCCAAGGGAATATACGGCTATGGACTTGTTGTACCTGCGGGCTATGATGCCTCTATCAACAATGTGTTCTGGGAGATAGACAAGCACTCTACCGCCGGCACGCTTGAAAAGATTGTTGAGATTTGGAACAACGATTTCCGCGGTGTAAAGGGCGAGACCGTCATCTATTGGCTTGACGAGGGCGGCGCGAGAAAGAAGACACAGAACGCTCACGACGGAACAAGCCCCGTATGGCTGAACGCCGATGGCGAGGTCGACGAGAACGGTAGTTATATAAGAGTCAAGCACACCCTGGCAGAGAAGATTACCGACTGCGTTAAGCGCGACGGAAGCCCTCTTGACTTCAATCTTTATATGCACATCATATATCCCACAGGTGGGGAAGAGGTGCCTGTCATGGCGCTGGCGGGCTATGCCGAGCATCTGCCGAAAAGCTCTGCCAACGCAACCCGTGTCCAGCGCTTTGGCGCGGTGTTTAACGGCTATGTGGGAATAATGTACGATCACGGCTATACACCGATGACAAGAGATGACCACTATGGCTATTTCGACGGAAGCAGTTCGGAAGACAGCGTAACCGGCGATAATGTTACCTATTCTATACAGTTCTATAATCTTGTACAGATACATACGGCGGCAATGAGATATATCAGATATCTTTCCCTGTCGAGCGAGCAGTTCTCCTTCGACCTTGACGCTATCGGTGTTCACGGTCTTTCAAAGGGAGGCTGGATGTCCTTCCTAGGTGAGGAGGATCCCTACTCTGCGCCTCCGAGAAGAATTTACCCCGGCCACCACGGAGAAACGAGGTATGAGAACGGCGAAACCGAAACGGTTGGCGTGGTAGATGGCGGCGAGGAGCAGCCCTGGCTCACCTATAACGGCGAGGAGATCGATGCGCGCGCAAATCTTATCTATTGTAGCTGCGGAGGAACGATGGACTCCATCACCCCCGGTCACGTGCCTACCTTCATAAGCTGTAACACGGGCGACGGCTCATATTATACCTCGTCGAACAGCTTTGTATCGGTGTGCCGCTCGGCAAATGTTCCAACCCTCTGGCTGGAGGCGAACAACGGACATACCTACGGTCACGGCATTGACCCCCTCTACGGTGTTGATGTATACAAGGCGTTCTTCGATTTTGCAGGCTATTGGCTTAAGGGCGACGCCATAAAGGTGGTTTACATCTCTGCGGATATGGACAATGGCGGAATGCCTACATATGCCCCCTTCGTTATCCAGTTTGACGGCGTGGTAGAGGAGAGCGAGCTTGCCAAAATTACCCTGAAGGGGCCTGACGGAGTGGCTGTCGAGGGCTTCTGGACACAGGAGTTTGGCGGCACAAGATGGACCTTCCATCCTGACTACCTTATGGGCGACACCACCTATACCGTGACCGTGCCCGCCACTCTTAAGGGCAACAACGGAGTGGAGCTGGGCGAGGCCGTCAGCTACTCTGTTACAACCGGGTTTGAAAAGCCCTATGCCACCACCCGTGTAACGGGAAACAGGGGCGAATACATAACCCTTACCCTTCCGCAGAAGGGCGACATAACCGAGTTTGATGTAAATAAATATTTACTTCGTATCTATGTTGAGAATGATGCCGTAAACACCCTTGGCGCTTATTTGGTTTCGGGCTTTAACAGCGCAAGCCCCGACACCTCTGCCATAGGCGAATGCGTGGGAAGTGTTACCGTAAACGGCAGAGGATATTATGAGATTGATATTACCTCCTGTGTCGGTCTAGTCAGCGGCAGTCAGACCTTCCTCATCAAGGCGGAGAAGGATAGCGGAGTCGGCACAGTGTTCTCCTGTGACCTGGAGAGCGGACTTACAGGCGGACTTGCCGTATCCAAGGCGGCTGACAGCGAGATACTCGTTCTTGACGGCTCGAAGGTGTTGAAGGTTGGCAAGCTTGACCTTGCTACCTCCTATCCCAACGATTACTTCTATAACAATATCAATGCGGTAACGATCATAGCAAATCACGAAATAATCGGACACAAGACCTTGACGGAGGACGATAACGGCAGGCGCTTCACGGTTTCCTTCAGGGTTTATGATACCACATCCAGATATCTCAATATCTATATGACGCCCGCAACCTCCAAGAATACAGGGGTTGCCGATTACTACGCAACCGAGGTAAATATAAAAACCAAGGCTAACGAGTGGGTGAATGTGTCCTTCAGCTTTGATATTCACGAGCCCGGGATGTTCGGCGCAAACGGTCTTATAAACAAGTCCTTCTTTATTCGTACCAACGGCTACGGAACAGAGGAGAGGCCGATATACTTTGATGACTTCCGCACCACCGAAACGGTGACCGATGTGGACTTCTCCTCCCGTGGCGTGGAGCTTATCTGCACAACCACCGAGCAGAGGCTTGGCCCTCTTGACACAAGGTACGGCGCGATTCCCGAGGCTTACGCATCGGCGGAGGATTATCCCTTCATTCTCTTTGAGGATAACGGCGACGGCAGCTACACCTTCCGCGCGGCGGAGAATAACATATTCATGGACTCCTCGCCTCTTATGGTGATGCAGAGAGAGTTCAAGGGAGTAATTTATATGCGCCGCAACTTCACCGTCACCGACAGGTTTACCAATGTCAACTTCATCGCCCACGGCCTTGTCTTTGATATGAACGGCAACACTCTCTACTGTAACGCCAAGGACTCCGCAGGCAACGATGTCGCTGCATATTATGGCTGTATCAAGCGCGCTACAAATGCTTCAATGACCTTCATCAACGGACGGG
>JAFTRB010000112.1 GCA_017462445.1 Clostridia bacterium | reverse complement strand
GTTTACCGCGAGCTTGAGGAAAGATACGGCTACAAGGTTCCCGACGAGCTTAAGGGCGATCTCACCACCGAGGCAGAGAGAATGTGTAAGCAGCTTTCCCTTGATATGTTCGGTCACGAATTTCTCTTTGTTACCGACTATGACGCCAAGGAGCGCGCCTTCTACCATATGCGTGATGAGAACGGCGTTCCCCAGGGCTATGACCTTATATGGCGCGGCGTAGAGATTACCACAGGCGCACAGCGTGAGCACAGATATGATGTTCTTAAGGCGCAGGCGGAGGAGAAGGGGCTTGCCGAGGATGTTAAGTTCTACCTTGACTTCTTCAAGTACGGCTGTCCTCCCCACGGAGGCTTCGGCCTTGGCATCGACCGCCTTACAATGCTCTTCCTCGGTCTTTCCATCAAGGAGGTTCAGTTCCTCTTCCGCGGTCCTAACAGACTGACACCGTAATCGAAAATAATAAATAAAAAGGAATTAGACAAATGAAAATTGCACTTATCAACGAAAACAGCCAGGCGGCTAAGAACGCCCTCATCTATGACACCCTGAAGAGTGTTGTAGAGCCCCTCGGTCACGAGGTATTTAACTACGGTATGTACTCCGCGGAGGACAAGGAGCAGCTTACCTATGTTCAGATCGGTATCCTCTCCGCTATCCTTCTTAACTCCGGTGCTTGCGATCTTGTAATCACAGGCTGCGGCACAGGCGAGGGCGCAATGCTTGCTTGTAACGCCTTCCCCGGCGTTCTCTGCGGCCATGTTGTTGATCCTACCGACGCATATCAGTTCACCCAGGTCAACAACGGTAACGCAATCGCAATGCCCTTTGCAAAGGGCTGGGGCTGGGGCTGCGAGCTTAACCTTCAGTATGTATTCGAGAAGCTCTTTGTAAGCGAGTGGGGACTTGGCTATCCCCGTGAGAGAGCTGTTCCCGAGCAGAGAAACAAGAAAATTCTTGACGAGGTCAAAAAGGTTACTCACAACGATATCGTCTACATTCTCGAGAACCTCGACCGCGAGCTTGTTAAGGGCGCTATCGCAGGTCCTAAGTTCCAGGAGTATTTCTTCGCAAACTGCAAGTGCGAGCGCATCGCTGAGTGCGTAAGAAAGCTTCTTGCATAAGCTTGTATTTTAACAGTACGAAAGAGATAACATTTCCGGCTGATAACCGATTTGTTATCTCTTTTTTTGTTATAAGCTTTTTGCCGCACCGGAAAGCGCTTGAGGGGACAAACGCGACGGTCGTATTTAGAGGTGTTTTCGTAATTCTCCGCCAAGAGCATCACCCATTCGGTCGGGTGGATTTTTATAAGAGAATTGGGCAGATTGCCAAGTATAGTCAAAATATTTTGTATATTTTGCCGAAAATATTTTGTTAAATTTTATTATTAATAAAAAGATGTTTGACTTTGCAACGGTAAAGGATTAAAATATATCCGAAAAAAATTTTTGGGGAGATGCTATGCTAAAACTGTTATTTAAGAAAATCGGTCTGCTTTTTGTTTGTCTGTCCATTGTTCTGTCATCGGTGGTAGTCATAAGCGCCGAGGGCGAGACTAAAGCGGCAGATATTGATTTACTGCTTCTCAACCGTGATTTTGAGGACAATACCGTAGTAAACAACGGCTTTTCCTCCGGCGTTCAGTATGCCGGAAACACGATAAAGCTGGAGAGGGACGGTGGCAACACCTATATGCACTGGGTTGCAGACAGCCAAGAAGCCACAAATCACGGCCATTTCAACATAAATATCAGCCCGTATCTGCCGGATAAGGGGAGTCTTGTTGTCAGGTTCAAGATCAAGACGGATGATGTGAGCGGCTCCTCCCGCACCGCTGTTGCATATCGTCCCTATGACTATCATAACGGAGCGGATATTATAGGCTCGGATGGCGAGCCGCTGGGCTATGGCGCGAATATGTTCACCCTTGCCACTCTTGGCAGAAGGACCGCCGCGGGCGGCTATGAGGCGGCGCTCGGCCTGCTTGATACAGGTAACAAATATTCCGCAAGCAGCTTTAAGGATGTTGCTGTTATATATACCTGGACCGACAAGACCAATGTCACGGCGTCCGCCTTTTATGAGGGGGACAGTACCCCCGTAAATACCTTGACAACGGTGAGCAAGGGCTATGATGCTCGCCCCTGCTACTTCCGCTTCCAGGTTTCGGGAGGCACGGGACTGGAGTGGGATCTTGACGATCTCCTTATTTTCACCTCTACCTCGTAGGACTATGAGTCTTTGCTGTCGGTGAGCGCGTCAAACACGAATCGCGGCGTTTTATTTAACACGGGTGCAGGGATATATACCGATCCGGATGCCTTCAACGGACATTATTTCTTCAAGGTTGGGGCGGATAACTCGCTTGACAAGGATGGAAGCACCACCTACGATTTGCCCACCGTTCCCTTCAAGAAGGATGGCAGGGTTTATATTCCCGCATCTGCTCTCAGCGCAACTCTGGGCAAGGAGCCTGAGGCAAACGGTGTAAGCGTAATAGACGGCCTTCCTGCTGTATTGCTGGAGGATATGCCGATAGCTTACCCCTCGCCGGTGCTGTTTGCATCCTATTCCACAACGGGACTTATTGCTGTATCCGAGGAGGAAAACATCTTTGCGGACGCCCCCAATGTCCAGATGCTCATTCCCGTAATGCAGAAGTTTATCTTCGAGCATGTTGACTCCTCGCTTTCCAAGGTTGAGGCCTTCAAGCCCGGCGAGGGCGAGTATCTCGACCACCCCTACATACTGGCAAATCAGGATAAGTTCGATGAGCTTCGCGCTACATACCTCGGTGAGGGTGATGATGTAGATAAGGTTTTGCAGGGCTATATCGCAAACCGTGTGAATGCGGCTGAGTCGGTGTACAAAAGCTATGCAAATGTAATTGACGGCGCCTATTCCTCCTTAAACACAGGCAAGGGGCTGCAAGCGGGGCAGGGAAACCTGAACTATATGCCCTGGATGGATGATGACGGCTACGATATCGGTGGAAGAACAGGCCCCTCAAGCTCCCACGCAAGCAATATTATGAGTCTTGCCTACGGCTATCAGATCACGAGAAAAGAGGATTATGCAAGGCTTGCGTATGATTACTCGGTTGCTCTCGGTAATTGGGAGCACTGGGGACCGGGACACTTCCTTAACTGCGCAGATGCGGCAGCACCCTACGCGCTAGCCTTTGACTGGCTGTATGATGCCTGGGTAGAGCTCGGACTTGATGTTGACCATATTGCCGAGGTCATCTTCACCCACGCGGTAATACCCAGCTACTATTCCATCTATACCAAGACGATTCCCGAGGGCTGGATGCGCTGTATCAGCGGTGTAAAAACTCATAGTGGATGGAGCTTTAATACAGGAAACAATAACTGGAATGCGGTGTGCGCCTCGGGTATGACGATAGCCTCGCTGGCAATAATGGGAGACCTGACTCCCACAAGCGAGGTATACATCGACACCGATGTCAACACCACACCCCACGAAAAATCCATGCTTATCACCGAGCTTGGCGATCACACAGGAATGAACACCTATCAGGATTATGCCGCCTCGGTGCTTAACCAGTGTATTTTCGGACTTGAGATGCACGGACTTAAGCAGTACATTCCGGATGGCTCCTACATTGAGTCCAACGGCTATTGGTCCTACGGAACAAACAATCTTTTCGAGCTTGTAGCGGCCCTTTCTACCGCCGTAGGCTATAACACCGGTGTGTTTGATGACTTTGGCATTCTTGATGCCTGGGGACTCGACCGCACCTGCTACTACGCAATAAACACCCAGTCCGGTGACTACAAGGGCTGGAACTATCACGATTCAGGCTCTACCGGCGCTCAGGATACATCCTGGTTCTATTTCGTCGGCTATTACACCGGTGATGCCGACCTGGCAGAGCTTCGTCACCTGGCGCTTGCAAGCGGCAAGAGTGGCTCTGCAAGCATACAGGATACGATCTTCTACAGGAAGGGCACCGGGGAATACACAAAGCCCGAGCTTCAGTACCATATGGAGGGCATCAATGCCTATGTCGTACGCGATTCCTGGGAGGCAGGCTCAATATATGCGGGAATGATCGGAGACACAAACAATCTCGGTCACGGTCAGATAGATTCGGGCTCCTTCGTATATCACAACGGCGGAACGATCTGGTTCTGCGATCTTGGCACCGAGAACTACAACTGCTACGGCTTTTGGAACAGTGGCTCGACAAGATACAGATACTATATGATGAATGCGGAGGGCAACAACACGCTCTTCGTTGCCAACCAGGACAGGATTCTCCCCTACGGACAGGCGCTCAGCGGCTATGGCGCAATGATTGAGACCGGGGACAATAAGTATGGCGCATATTCCATAATAGATAACACCTCGGCATATTCCACCCTCGCAAATTACGCATATCGCGGTATGCTTCTTACAAATGACAGGCGCACCCTGGTTATCCAGGATGAGGTTGAATTTGTAAATCCCCAGAATGCCTACTGGGTAGGACACACCCAGCAAGAGGTATATTTATCGGTTGACGGTACGGTTGCCTATATGTACGATGGCAAGAGCGTTATCCGTGTCACGATAGTAGACCGGACAGACTCCGGGCTTCGCTTTGAGCTGGAGGATTGCTATACCTACCATCTCACCGCCTCGGAGGGTATGGACGAGCTGGCAGAGGAAAACTATCTCTTAGGCACTCACGAGAGAAACAAGGACCGTTCGGGCTATCGCAAGCTGGCAATCGCCATCAATAATGCCAAAAGCGTCAGGCTCGCGATAGTCATCGAGGAAATGTCGGTGGGCGAGATCACCGAGCTTGGCTATGAATGGCAGGATATGGCCGAATGGGATAACAGCACCCCAAGCAAAAACGGAAAGGTTTCAAAAAGCACATTGCTTGATATGAACGGGGAAGAGGAGCTTGGTACGGTCAAGGAGACTTCCGATGGCACCCTTACCCTGACAGAGACGGTACTTAACGGCAATAGACTCTATCAGATAAGCGGAGTATCAGACGCAACCAAGGCAGGAAAAATAAGCTTTACATCAATTCCCAAGCTTTCCGAATACGGCTTCCTTGCGGACCGCACGGTAGTAGCAGAGCTTGATATAGGCGCCATCGGCGGATATCCTGATGGCGTGGAGCTTGGCATAGGTGGCGCGGGCACCCCGATCGTATCCTTCCCGCTCGCCGAGCTTGGCGTGGTTTCCGACGGTTATACCAAGCGAATTACAATTATTCTGCGTGGGCACGAGGGCGATTTCCTTGCATTCTTTGGCGATGAGCTTGTCGCTAAAGGAAGCTTTGTGAACGCCAGTGTCGAGGATCTCTCGATCATTATCTCTCATAACGGCACAGAAACAGGAAACGGCGCGCTTCTTTTAGACAACCTCAGGCTTCGCCTGCTCTCTGACGATTATGACGCTCTTGATATCGCAATAGATAATAACAGCATAGCCTCTTGGGGTGACAGGATGCCAATCGGCAACACATCAAGCAGTCCCGTTGCCAGAGTTCTGGTCGAGAGTGACATACCTCTCGCAGACGACGACACGCCCATAGTTGACCTTGTCGGAGCGGCATACAAGGCGATAAGGCAAAATGGTAGTTATCTTGCCTACGAACTATATAGCTGGGAGGCTGTGGAGAGCTATATGAAGGAGGGCGTAGCCCTCGAGCTTCTGACGGACAACAGAAGCTATCAGATATCAGTAACCAACCCAATTACCGTCTATACCAACGGCTTCGAGCTTAATGCGGTCAGCGAGAACTACATTGCTCGCGTAGACGGAGATACTGTCACATATGAGAAGGGAAGCATCACCGTTACCTGGGTTACAGACTCGGGCGAGGTGACAGAGAGCTACACCGGCTCCTATCCTGCAAGCTACAAGGGCAGTCTCCCAACCGCCATCAGGGAGGAGAAGACCGACACGGGCTACGCCTACTATGTGTCGGGCGGCTGGTCGACAACCGAAAACGGCAGCCCCATCTCCGAGCGTCAAATGGTTGTAACCGATAAAAACTGTCGCTTCTATCTTGTAGACAGGCTCTATGACGGACTTTATGTAACCGTAAAGGGCAATACAATAACCGGCTATACGGATACCCAGTATTTCTTCAAGACGGCGCTGAATACAAGCTATGACCGCATCTGCCTGACGGGAAATATTGATTACGATTCCACAGGCAAGTCGGATTCGACAAGCCTTGGCAAGGTTGTTAATCTCTACCTCAACGGTTATAAAATCGACTATGCGTCAGCCGATATCAGCGACCATACCTTCACAAATTACAACATTTTCAATGTCTACGGCCCTGGTGAAATAAACAGCACAGCCGCAAGCTCGAACCTCTTCTTCCAGCAGAGAGGAAGCTCAATTATCAAGGATGTAACGATCAACTCCATCCGCGGTGTAACCGACCATAGGGGTGGTTATCTGGAATTCAACAACTGCGTTTTCAATATAACCTCCAACACAAACGCCTTTGGCGCGACAAACCGCAATAATGTAAATACCACCGAGGCAACAATGCCCTACATCAATCTTCAGGGCTGTGTAATCAATATGCCTCACAGCACCGCAAGCCAGCTGGCATTCACGCTCACTCAGAATGCGAGGATAGAGCTTGGAGGCGGTACAGAGCTGAATACAGGCACTCCCTGTGTTCTTTTCAGGCTTAATAACAATACTGTGGGTACGGTGGCGGGCTTCGATTATGCCAACAGCTATGAGCATATGAAGGCGATGATTGGCGATTTCAAGCACAATTGTCATACAATTGTAACCGTAGCAACAAATGACCCCAGTGGCGAGGCCTATCCCGATATGGCGGAAAAGGTATATCTTATTGGCGGAGCGCTTCTTTCCGACAATTCTACCGAAATAAATATACTGAATGGCTATACGATAGCCCGCGGAAACAACAAGGTATATCCCTACGAGGTCGTTGCGGAGGAGCAAACTGCTCTTGTAAGCTGGAGTGTTGGCTCGCGCAGTGTCGAGGAAACCTGGAAGACTGGATGCGTACCTACCCCCGATAGCGAGGAGGTAAAGCAGATGCTTGATGCCGAGCTTGGCGCGGGTGAAAGCTGTGTATTCCCTGACTCTCCTGTCTATGAGGATACTGTAATAAAGGGAACGGTAATCACCGAAATACCGATAAAGATGAACCTCGTCCTGGATGAGGATATAAAGGCGAGAGTGTACATCAAGATGGTAGACGGTGTAGAGGTTACGGGCATCAGCCTTGACGGTGAGCCTGTAAAGGCGGAGACTGTAAGCCTTGATGACGGCAGCTATCTCGCTGTCACGGTTAGCTACGGAGCGCCCAATGCCGCTGCAGCCATCTCGACTCTTAAGGTGAGCTTCAAGGATACGGCGGTCGGTATTGAAGAGGCGGTAATCAGCAAGAATATCTCCACCGTTGAATACCTCGATAAGCTTCTTTCGGATGAGAGCATTGGCTATGAGCTTCGCACCCTCCTTGCAAGCACGCTGGGATATCTTCGCCAAAGCTACATTTACTCGGATAGCGCAGACTGCGTTGAGTATGATTATCTTGACAGTGTCTACAACAAGTATTGCGATTATATGCGAGTAAGCGCGGCCAATAGAGTCGAGGGCGATATGAGCGGAGCAGCAGCGGCTATTGACGGAGCGGCCTTGGTTCTGCGCGATGAGCCGGTTCTCCGCTTCTATATCAAGGATGGCTACGGAGGTAATATAACCCTTTCATACATCGATAATAGCGGCAAGGAGATTACACATAGCTATAATGAAGAGAACTTTGTATTTGTCAGCGATGCAAACGGAGAAATGCAAAGAGCGGTGGACCTTGATATCAAGCTTGTCGATTTCCTCGCGGATATCAGAATAACCACCGATAAGGGCGAGGCTTCTTACAGTATCTATACATATTACAGCGCGATAGCCTCCGATTACGGCTCCGAGCTGCAAATGCTCAATTCGTTAATTGCATATATCGAGTCTGTAAGGCAGTATGCCGCAATCTGAAAACTGGCAACTCTGCCCCCGTCCGGGGGGCAGAGAACGGGAATTTCCCCACACCCGTGTTGAGCTTTTGTGGGGAATGAGGCATTTTCTATGGATAAAAAAAGTATAACCGTTTCGTATCAAACAAAAAGAAGGGAGCTGCATCGAGAGCTAAGAGAGCGGGAAAGACTCCTGCGAGAAGAGTATGAAGGGCAGATGGAGGAATACTACAAGGAATTTCCCGATGAAAGACCGAAGGATCCCCCCAAGCGCTCGCTTCTTGAGGAGGTGGGCAATGCTGTAACACACGGCGTAGGCGCAATATTCGCTATTGTTGCCTTCCTTTTGATGGTAGTTCGCTCCTCGGACGGCATTGAGGCCCTCGGGGCATCAATTTATTTCGTCGGCCTTGGCGTTATGTTTACGATCAGCTGCCTGTATCACTCCTTCCGCCACGGCTCCCGCGTAAAGCGCATCTTCCGTCGGTTTGATTATTCTTCAATTTACCTTTTGATAGGCGCAACCTTCGCCCCAATACTTCTCTCCTATGTGGAGAACAGGGCACTGGGCACAGTTTTCTTCGTTCTGCAGTGGGCGGTAATCGTTACGGGCATATCCTTGGTCGGAGTTTTCGGACCAACGCGGCTGCGCTTTGTCCACATTCCGCTGTATGTCCTTTTGGGCTGGTGCGGAGTTATGTTCATTCCCGAGATGATAATGCGCGGCGATTATCTCTTCTTCGGTATGATTTTAGGTGGCGGAGTAATCTATTCAATAGGTATAATTCCCTACGCTCTTAAAAAAAGGGCATCCCACTTCATCTGGCATTTCTTTGTTCTTGCGGGAGCGGTTGTACAGTGGGTAGGCATATTTGTTCAAATTTACTTGAATTAAGGAGACAGTATGGAGTTTCTCTATTTTTTGCAGAGCATACGCAACCCCGTGTGCGATTTTCTCTTTGACCTTATTACCAAGCTGGGAGAAGAGACGGTGTTTTTAGCCGTAGCAATCCTCTTCTTCTGGTGCGTAAACAAGCGCGAGGGCTTTTACATTCTCCTGACAGGGCTTTTCGGTACGGTAGTAAACCAAGGTCTGAAGATATCCTGTCGCATAGAGCGCCCCTGGATACAGGACCCATCCTTCCCGATAATCGAGTCGGCAAGAGCGGAGGCAACAGGATATTCTTTTCCCTCGGGGCATACGCAGAATGTAGCGGGAACCTTTGGCGCGATAGGTAAATGGAGCGCAAGACGGTGGGTTAAAATATTGACCGTTGTTATAATAATTCTGGTCGCCTTTTCCCGTATGTACCTCGGTGTACACACCCCCTTTGATGTTGTAGTGTCCCTGGGCTTTGCCGCCTTTCTGGTTTTGATTCTTCATCCCTTCTTTGCTGATGAGGATAGGTTTAACAGGAGCTTCCCGATAATTGTCGGCATTGCTGCGGTAATTTCTCTTGCTCTTCTTGTCTATGTCAATCTTCTCCCCGACTCAATCGATGGGGTAGAGCAGATATATATTGATAGCTACGAATTGAATATAGCCAGCGCGCGCAAGAACGCGGCAACCCTCTTTGGCTGTATGCTCGGGCTTGTGGTTGTATACCCAATAGACAGAATGTTTATCAGGTTCAAGACGGATGCGCCCTGGTACTCCCAGGTAATAAAGCTTGTCTTGGGGCTTGGCATAGTCATTCTCATCAAGAGCGTATTACAGGCGCCCCTCGAGGCTGTAATCGGGATATTCACCGACAGTCCCGAATATATTGCGAGGGCAATTCGCTATTTCATAATCGTAGCCTTTGCAGGTGGGATATGGCCCTTGACCTTCTCCTTCTTCTCAAAATTGCGCATCAAGCCGCTGGATGATTTTGCCGTTTGGCTGAAGTCCAAGCTGACTCGCACTGGCGAAAAAGTTGACACGCCTGCCACCGTGGAGGAGGAAAAGTAAACAACTATTTGCATATGCCGCTGTTTTTGATTTATAAGCGGCAAGCGCCTTTTGGATTCATATTGCATAAAAAGTCATTCGAAGGAAGAGTTTTTGACCTCGGGTGACTTTTTTTCATTTACCCCTTTACTTTTTTTACTTTATATGATATAATATTTGCGCAAAAATATTTTACAAAGGATTTTATTTATGAAGTGCCCTGCCTGTAATCACCAGGATTCGCGTGTGCTGGACTCTCGCCCCGTAGAGGACGGCTTCAGCATCAAGCGCCGCAGAGAGTGTCCCTCCTGCGGCAAGAGATTTACTACCTACGAGGTCGTTGACAGTGTTTCCATAGCCGTTGTCAAAAGGGACGGCAGACGGGAGTTCTTTGACAGTCACAAGCTTATGCTGGGCATAGAGCGCGCCTGTCAGAAGCGCCCGGTTGATTCACTGGCTATTGCAAAGGACATAGAGACCGAGCTGCAGAATTCGCTTGTCAGCGAGATCTCCTCCAAGGATATTGGCGAGATGGTGCTATCGCGGCTTAAGGAGCTTGACATCGTCTCTTATATTCGTTTTGCCTCGGTATACCGTGAGTTCCAGGATATTGATTCCTTTATGGAAGAAATCAAGAGTCTATCGAAGCGCGGTAGAAAAAGAGTCAGCGCCAAGGGGGCAAGAGAAGATAATGATTAAGAGTATGACCGCCTTTGGCAGAGCGCGTGTTGACGGTGTTGACAAGGATATAACGGTTGAAATTAAGAGTGTTAATTCACGCTACCTTGATTGTACCGTCAAGATGCCCAGGGCATATCTCTGCCTCGAGGAGAGAATAAAGGCGTATGTGCAAAAGAACGCGGTGTCCCGCGCGAAGGTCGATGTGTACATTACGGTCGTCGACCACACCAACTCGGTTGGCACGGTGGAATATGACAGGGGCTACGCCGAGAGCTATATCACAGCGCTTCGTTCTCTTCGCGATGAGTTCGGGCTTGTCGATGATATCAGCGTTATGACGGTGGCTCGCAACAGCGAGATATTTCGTACGCAGCGCCCCGAGACCGATATAGAAGAGGAATGGAGCCGGCTGGTAGCCGCTCTTGACCTGGCAATCGCGGACTACAACGCAATGCGCGCCGTCGAGGGCAGGAAGGCCGAGGAGGACATCAAGGAAAAACTTGAGGCTGTTCGCGCCTACACAGTCGAGATAGAGGAGATATCCGCCTCCGATACAGTCGGATACCGTGATAAGCTTGAAGCTCGAATTCGCTCAATTCTTCAGGACAACTCCGTTGTCATAGATGAAAACCGGCTTCTTACCGAGTGCGCCCTCTGGGCAGACAAGATTGCGATAGATGAGGAGCTTGTCAGGCTTCGCTCGCATCTTGGCGCCTTTTACGATATTGCATCCTCGCCCGAGCCGTCGGGAAGAAAGCTTGATTTCCTGATGCAGGAGATGAACAGAGAGACAAACACAATTGGCTCTAAGGCAAATAATGTTCGCATAGCGCGAATCGTTGTTGAAATCAAGGGTATCCTTGAGAAGATACGCGAGCAGGTGCAGAACATCGAATAAGGAGGAAGAATGAAGTTTATCAACATCGGCTTTGGAAATATGGTCTCCGCCGGCAGAATAGTTTCCATAGCATCTCCCGACTCCGCGCCAATCAAGCGATTGGTTCAGGATGCCAAGGAGGCAGGACGGGTTATCGATGTCTCCTGCGGCAGGCGCACAAGGAGCGTTAT
>JAFTRB010000111.1 GCA_017462445.1 Clostridia bacterium | reverse complement strand
GCGAGGCACATTACTCTGTGCCTCGCCCATATTTATTCCGATTATTGTAATTAACCTTCGCTTTTTATCCTGATTTATCTCTATTCTAAATTGATGAGCCTCTTAAAAATATACTAGAATATTGGCGTTGGTTTTGCCCTTTCGGCTGAGGCTGGAAAAGCCGAGATAAATAAATCTGCCATAGCCGCGGACGGTAATCTTGTCACCCTGCCTTGGGGTATAGCTGAGCGAGGAGCATTCTCTGCCACCAACATATACCAGCCCTCTGCGGAAGAGCAGCTGTGCCTCCTCGCGCGAAAGATTATAGACCTTTGCAATAACTGCGTCAAGCCGCTCGCCGGCAATCTGTATTGAGCGCTGCTCCGTACTGTATCCGACATCGCTTGGCATGTCCCCGACAATCTCGCATCGGACATCGGTGCGCCTGACCTTTATCAGCTCTCTGGTAATATATGGAGCTATATCCTCGTGCGCAACAAGATATGCCTCGTTGTTCTTCAGAATAATATCGCCAAGCTTGTCGCGCTCAATTCCAAGCCCCATCAGCGAGCCGAGAATATCTCTGTGAGAGAGTTTTTCGGCGAATTTCTGTGACACGGGTGCCACCTTTATGTAACGAATAGGGAAGGGCTGGTCATAGCCAAGCTCCTCCTCGTCTCCAAAGCGGACCATGAAGCGCTCAGCCCCCTCAACGCCGCCGAACTGCGTTCTTTTGACAGAGCGGATTTTCCCTTCGACCTCGGCGAGGGCTGCCTGCTCGGCAAGGCCAAGAAAATCTGTAAAGGTGTAATACAGACCTCGCTCAGCCTTGCCCGCAAGCTCGATAAAGCGTTTTTTTGTTAGCTCTAGATCCTCTGTCATAGAAGGTCTACGGGATAGAGGATTTTAAGCTGGTTTACTCTGGACTGATATGCGTCGCGCCTCTTCTGACCGACAAGCATCTCCTTAAGCTGTTCTGCGATTGCCTCATAGGGGGTAGGCTGCGCAGGGTTCTTCGCATTTACCTTGATAAGGTGATAGCCGAACTGAGTCTTGACAGGGGCGGCGCTTATTTCGCCAACCTCCATTGCAAATACAGCGGTATCAAACTCGGGGACCATCTGACCTCTGCCAAAGTCTCCGAGATTACCGCCGCGCTGTCCGGAGGGACAGGTGGAGCTTTCCATAGCCGCATCCTCAAAGCTGATCTCTCCCGCGTTGATTTTTGCAAGAATTGCAAGGGCATTCTCCTCGCTCTCCACAAGGATATGGCTTGCATTTACAGTTTCCTCCCCGGCAAACTGCTCGGGGTTAGCATCGTAATATGCCTTTGCCTCCTCATCGCTTACCTTGACAGACTGGACTGCCTTGTTGGTAGCGTAGGAGATAAGAAGCTCCTCCTTTACTCTTGCCAGCTCCGCCTTGAACTCCGGCTCTGCCTCCAGAAGGTTTCTTCTTGCATCAAGCAGGAAAAGCTTGTTGCCGATGAGCTGCTCTAAAATGACCTTTCTCCCCTCGGGGTTATTGTAGGCCTGACCGCGCTGACCAAGACCGGCAAGGAAGATTTCTACCTCCTCCTCGGTAACGGTAAGAGGACCAACCTTTGCGAGTACCTTGTTTTCCATTTTTTGTTTCTCCTTTATTATATTATTTATTTCTTAATCCCTTTGGATAATGATTTTTTATTCTTCCCCCCGAAAGCTTGCCGCCGCCAACTGCTGCTCCAAGATAGCATATGCAGCACCAGCCGCGCCCATCAAGGTCAGAGGCAAGCTCTGCTCCGCGAAGATATTCCTCCAGCTCCTTGCCTTCCAGCTCGATTTGCAGCCTGAAGAGCTTGCCATAGCTTGAAAAGAATTGGTGCGAGGGCTTGAGAATTCCGCCGACAACCTCTCCCACAAGTACCCCGGGCATGAAGACCGAATGAGGGGGAATGGGGCACCCGTGTGAAATTAATGTGATATTATTGCCAACCTTTACAACCCTTCCTTCGGGCGCATCTGTCAGGCTCTCGCGGAAGAATGCTTCCACTGCCTCACGCTCTCTTTTGTCAAGGGGCCTGGCAGAATCCTTGTAAACAAATGTTTGCTGTTTTTTCTGTTCTCCCGCTCTTTTCATAAGGGCGACGAATTGTCCCTCGCCCTCGGATAAATGGGGGTAGAAGCGTCGGGCAAGTGACATATCCCTGCCCCCTATGGATATACCGGGAGCCGTAGCTGCTCTGAGGCTCTCCTTTACAGGCTCCAACCTCATATCCGCGTGCTTATCCAAAAAGGCAGCGACCACCGCCTCGTTCTCTTCAAGAGAGTAGGTGCAGGTGGAGTAGAGAAGATATCCTCCGGGTGCCAGAGTCTTATATGCGTTTTCCAAAATTGCGCTTTGCCTTTTTGCGCAGGCCGCCACATTTTCAATACTCCAGTTCTCCTGCGATTCGTCATTCTTGCGGAACATTCCCTCGCCGGAGCAGGGGGCATCGGTAATAACCAGGTCGAACGCCTCCGGGAGCAGCCTTGCCAGCTCCTCGGTGTCCATTGATGTTACAATTGCGTTCTTTAAGCCCAGGCGCTCAAGATTGCTGACAATAATTTTGGCTCTCTTCGGCACATACTCGTTAGCCAGTATAAAGCCTCTTTCCGAGAGCTGCTCTGCCGCCTGCGAGGTCTTTCCTCCGGGTGCTGCGCAGGTGTCAAGCACCCACCAATCCGGCTCGATATCAAGAGAAGCGAGCGCGCTCATAGCTCCGGGGTCCTGAGAGTATATAAGACCCGCGTGGTGGGCAGGTGTCTGCCCGATGCGAACATCCTCTGTAAGAATATAACCGCTTTGGCAGTAGGGGATTCTTTTGGCGTTGATCAGGCAAGCCTCGGGCAATTCTCCGTCGGGGCGTTTTATGCGATTGACCCGTATGCCCTTTACCGCCTCGTGGGATAGCGCTTCTATAAAGGATGGGTATTCATCGCCTAAAAGCTCTTCCATTGAGGAGAGGAAAGCATCCTGTAGCATATGGATCACCTCGCTTTGCTGTGAATTCAAGAAGTATTATAGTATAAGAAGAAAATAAAGTCAATCCAAATTCCAAAAATCGACCGTTTATTATTGATTTATTATTTTATATGTGTTAAAATATTAAAAAAAGAAAGGGGATAGTATGAAGGATATCAAAGAGAAGTCCAGAGTGCTTGCAAACGGTGTACCTCTCTATTCATACAGACTACCGCATACTCATTCCTTTGTAATTTCGGTATTCCTCAGGGCGGGCTGTCTGTTCGAGAGCGAAAACGAGTCGGGAATCACTCATCTTTTTGAGCATATGGTGTTCAGAAGCATTAATTCCTCCTACGGTGGCAGACTCTACTCCACCCTGGACAGATACGGCTTGGATTTCAATGCCACCACCTACAACGAGATGGTACATTTTTATATCAGCGGTGTACCGTCCTCCTTCAGGGTTGCCTCCGAGATCATATCGCGCGTGTATGATCCTATATCGGTCAGCGCCGCCGAGTTCGGGGCGGAGCGGGATCGAATAAAGGCAGAGCTTCGCGAGGCTGACGAGAGGACCTCCTTCGCCTCGTTTGCCCGCAGGTGCGTGTGGTCGGGCGGACCGCTTTCGCAGTCCATTTTGGGAACGGCAAGCTCTGTTTCCCGTATAAGCCGCGCCCGTCTTGAGAAGTTCCGCCGAAGAATCGTGACGGCGGCCTCCGGCTTTGTATATGTGTCCGGAAGCTTTAACGATGAGGACGAGCTTTACCTGTCCGGGCTTGTTGGTGAAAAGGATGTGTCAGCCGGAGTAAGGATCGAAAATATTGCACCCGTACCCGAGAATTTTGGACATAGAGGGCCGGCGGTATTCCATAAGAACGCTGGTTTTACAAAGCTTCGGATGAGCTTTGATATTGATATGTCAAGGATTACGCCGCCCGAGCTTGACCTGCTTCACGATATGATTTTCGGCGGAAATGATAGCCCGATGTTTACCGAGCTATCTGAGCGGCTTGGGCTTTTTTATGATATTGACAGCAGTACCGAGCGGTACAATAACATTGGTGTTATGCACTTCACCTATGAGCTTCGCTCCTCGAGGCTTTATGAGGCCCTCGACCGCACGGTAGAGCTTCTTCGCTCCTTCAAGCAGAAGGAGCCGAGCGAGGAGAGATGTATGCGCATAGGCTATGTTGAGGGCGCGGATGTTCTCCTTGACGATCCTCACGAGCTGGCATTCACCCTCGCTTACGAAAACCACATTGGCGGTCTTTCCTATTCCGGACTTGAGGAGCGTAAGCGCGCCTATTCTTGTGTCAGCGCAGGAAGGCTTCTTGATGTGGCGCGAGAGGTTCTTCGGGCGGAGAATGCTACCGTAATCGTTTTTGGCAAAAGAACGGCGATAGATGTCGGTAAAATCAAAGAAATAGTAAATAAACTTTAACAGGAGTAAATCATGGATTTCAAGAATGTAGACAAGAGGTATCGAGCCATTCCCTTCTGGTCCTGGAATGAGAAATTGGATACAGAGGAAACCAAAAGACAGGTTGCCCTTATGGATGAGGCGGGTATTGGCGGCTACTTTATGCACGCAAGAGGCGGACTGCTCACCGAGTATATGGGCGAGGAGTGGTTTGAAAATGTTGACGCCGCCACCGAGGAGGGCGCAAAGCGCGGAATGCACTCCTGGGCATATGACGAGAACGGTTGGCCCTCCGGCTTTGGCGGTGGAAAGGTCAACGGCTTAGGCCTTGAATATCAGCAGAAGTATCTGCAGATTAAGGACGCCGAGGAGGGAGATGAGGATAAGAGCAACACTCTTCTTGTTCGCGACGGTAAATGCTACTTCTATCTTGTAAACGAGTTCTATGTTGATGTGATTAATAAGAAGGTCATTGCCGAGTTCATCGAGCAGATATATCAGCCCTACTACGAAAGATGCGGCTCTGCCATAGACGGCTTCTTCACCGATGAGCCTCAGATTTCTCGCTTCAACGGCTTCCCCTGGAGCTTTATCCTCGAGGAAGAGTTCGTAAATAAGTATGGCTACAGCCTCGTTGACAGCCTTGACGCTCTTTTCCTCGACAAGGATAATTCCGAGAGGGTAAGGCTCGATTACTGGCAGCTTGTTACCGACCTCTTCTCGGAGGCGTATTTCAAGCAGATCTACGATTGGTGCTTAGCGCACGGTTACGGCTTTACGGGCCACCTCGTTATCGAGGAAACTCTTATGGTCCAGCTTAACCCCTGCGGCGCTTGTATGCCTCACTATGAGTATTTCACAATGCCCGGAATGGACTGGCTCGGCAGACCGGTATTCGATTGCCTGACACCTATGCAGGTTTCCAGCGTTGCTCACCAGATGGGCAAAAAGCAGATTCTCTCCGAGACCTTTGCTCTTGCGGGCCATAATGTATCCCATGCAGAGCTGAAGCGCATTTTTGAGTGGCAGATGGTACACGGCATTACGATGCTCTGCACTCACCTTGAGGGGTATAGCCTGCGCGGAATAAGGAAGAGAGATTATCCTCCCGCAATGTACTATCAGCAGCCCTGGTGGGATGACATGAAGATATTCTTTGATGCCTCGAGCCGTATAGGAATGCTTTTAACCGAAGGAAGGGTTATTGCAGACACCCTTCTAATCCATCCCCAGACCACCGCTTGGGCGATTTACAACGGAGATACAAACCCCAAGAGCAACACGGTTAAGCAGATTATGGAATACAACAATTCCATGCTCTCCGACATGCGCACGCTCGAGGATAAGCACATACAGTATCACCTCGGCGACGAAACTATTATGCGCCGTCACGCAAGGGTTGAAAGTGGCAGAATTATCATTGGCGAGATGAGCTATGACAAGCTCATTCTTCCAAGCAAATATCTTGTTCTTATGCCCGACACCCTTGCCTTGATTGAGGAATTCCGCCGTCAGGGCGGCATAATCACCACTCCCGAGGAAATAGAGGCAAATCCTGTATGCGGAGTAAACCGTCTTACCTACACCACCCGTCACTTTGATGACTTTGATATGCACTACTTCGTCAATACCGACAATGCATCGGTGGAGGCGGAGATTACCGTGGGCAACAAAATTCTTATTCCCGAAACCGGTGAGACCGTGCCCTATTACGGTGGCAAGCACTGCTTCGCTCCATATGAGAGTCTTGTGCTTATTGACACACACGAGCCGAGGGAGAAAAAGCCGGTGAAGCAGCCTACCTCGCCGCTTTCGCTTGGCGGACAGTGGGATGTAAAGCTTGCAACCTATAATTCTCTCACTCTTGATAGATGTGATTATTATTTTGATGGCGAGCTAATAGAGAGGGATGGATATGTGCTTAATATTCTCCCGAGAATAAATGTACTGCGCCGCCCTGTAAGGCTGCATCAAACCTACCGCTTCCTTGTCGAAAATAATCCGTCCTCGGTCTACCTTGTAACCGAAACACCGGAGATTTTTGAAATAACAGTAAACGGCACCCGTGTCGAGAAAAAGGACTGTGGCTACTTCCGTGACAGCGCTCTGCGTATGCTGGATATTGCCGGGCTTCTCACCGTGGGAGAGAACACTGTGGAGTTTGACTCCACCATAGTGCAGAGTGATGCCTGCTATGAACATCTTGACAAGTGCTGGACCTTTGAGAGTATGAAGAACTGCCTCTCCTACGATATGGAGGTAGAGCCAATTTACATCGTAGGCAACTTCGGTCTTCGTCTGCCCGAAAAGCAGGTGGAGATAGAGAACGATGCCTACCGCATCTATGAAATGCCTACCATTGTGTCTATGCCCACCAGCGTGGATATTGCCCATCTTGATAGGGACGGCTTCTCCCAGTTCGCAGGTCACCTGACACTGCAAAAACACTTTAGCATTACCGACACCCACCGCCATGTATATCTGAGGGGCAAAGGAATGAACTCTATACGCATATCGGTAAACGGCAAAAAGGTTGCCACGGTTATGAATCCCCCCTATGAGGTCGATATCTCGGCATATCTGAAGGAAGGGGATAACGAGATTACCCTGACAATTCTCAACAACCTCCGCAATATGATGGGTCCCCACCATCTGGTTATGGGTGAGTGGATGCATGTCGGCCCCTACACCTTCTACAAGGAGTCGAATGTATTTATCCACCCGACCAGCACAGACCCCGCCTGCACCGATGTAATAAGGCACTGGGCAGATGACTATTGCTTCGTTCACTTTGGGCTTATCACCGAGTAAAATATGGACGGCTTTGCATATAATCTTATAGGAGCTGTCGGTTGCCTTGTTCTTATGGCGATTGAAATTTACAAGCTTGTAAAGACCCGTGATATCCGTTTTCTTTCGATGATAGGGCTATACCTTTTCGGCGGAATGCTCTTTGTAGCCTACAAAAATCCCATTCTGGAGGGTGTAATGGTCTTATCCACTCTTGCCTGCCTTGTAATTGCCCTTGTGGCATTCAAGCGAGGAGGCGGCTCTGACGATGAAAATGGTGGATAAATTTAACACGGGTATGCCCCAAAAAACAAAAAAATCCTCTCCAATCGGAGAGGATTTTTTATTAATCAAATGATTTTCCAGGGCAAAATGTAAACTAAAGCTTACTCTTCCGCGCCGGCGGACAGGTGCTTGAGATACGCATTGATAAAGCCGTCAATCTCGCCGTCCATCACCGAGTCGATATTGCCCTCCTCGTATCCGGTACGGGTGTCCTTTGCCAGGGTATAGGGCATAAATACATAGCTTCGGATCTGGCTTCCCCATTCGATGTTTGCCTTGTTTCCCTGAATGTCCTCAATTCTGTCAAGCTTCTCGCGAATCTTAATCTCCATCAGCTTGGCTCGGAGCATTTTCATCGCCGTCTCCTTGTTCTGCAGCTGGCTTCTCTCGGTCTGGCAGCCAACAACAATTCCGGTGGGCTTATGCACGATTCT
>JAFTRB010000110.1 GCA_017462445.1 Clostridia bacterium | reverse complement strand
TCAACCTGGATGGACTGAAGAAGGGTTACATTAACAGGAACGATGAAGAATGCACGAACCATATCAGTGAAATAGTCACTGGAGAGGCAGTACATCTTGAACTTGGAAAGGGTGAGCGATCTCATGTACTCATACATGTAGCCAACACCGGTATCCTCGAATCCGGACTTGGTGAACTCGAAGTAGTTGGTGCCCTGGGTGGTAGAGTAAAGGTTCGCAAAGGAACCCTTAAGAGATGTAGCAACCATATCATATACGAAGTTGCAGTACATATCTGCACGGCCGGAAGAACCGCCAAGAACCTCGGTATTGATTACATTGATACACTTAGCCCAACCGTAGGTATCTCCCTCGGGGAAATAGTCATAGGTGAGCTTTACATTGGTAGTCTCGTAGGCAGCAGCGTTACGCTTACCAACCATGATATCAACCTGGTGGTAGTCGGTGTTCTGCTCTTCCTCGGTGAGAGTACCTGCAAGGTAACGGGCACAAGCAGAGGGAAGCTCACGGTTGTTGGAGTTCTCGGTAGCCTTAAGCTTAAGAGCTGCGGAATCATCCCACTCAATGTCATAAACCTTGTCGGTGGGCTTATCGGGGTCGATGGGCTTATCTTCCTTCTCCTTACCATCGCTGAATGACTCGCCACATTTGTCACAGAGGTTGTTGTCATCTGCATCGCGGTGAGTACAGGTCTCGTCGGGGGTGTCGGGAGTACCGCCGCAGGAAGCAAAGACGCCTACTGCAAGAACCAAAACAAGCAAGAGTGCAAGAATTTTGATTTTCATTTTTTTCTCCTTTTTAAAATTTTTATTAACATAATTCATAGCCGTGAACATACGGTATCCTACGGCAATCGGATATCGCTCTAAAGCCTTGTTTGTCCCGGGAATAAAAAGTGCATGAAGATCAAACGAAAGGACAACAGCCGGCTCGGGTAGAAAACATATCCGAGCATAGCTCTCAACTTTATCGACAATATATTAACATAAAATAATGAGATAGTCAAGCAGAAGTTATGAACGAAAAGATTTTTCTTGCATTATTGCCAAATATTTTATATAAATTTGTGCAATTCGCCATTAGTAACTACAACCAAAATTTATTGTAACTAAATGCGATGAAAGCAGAAAAAGCGGCATATATCGATAATCAACCTACCGCAGGCGGGTAGAAGCTAATTCAAATCAAGGGTAAAATCCCCGGGGAGAGATGGGGTGAGAGGAGGGACATCTCCCCTGCCATCCGGCTTAAGAAAAAGGAATAATGAAAGATGAAGCGATGTGGGGAAAAGAAAAAACAGCAGTTGCTTTATCCCATTTTTATATTCCTCCCCTGCATATATGTAACTAATTGTTTGCATTTAGTGTATACAGGTCGGTTTTATTTTACACGCCCCCTATCATCCTTGTTTTTTGTGTTAAGTAAGCGGTCAAGCCCTCCTGCCGCTAAGTGTCCGATATAACGTACACATATTAGTTTATAATATACTTGACAGCATAGATGTATGTTGATTTCCAAAATCCAAAAGGAGATTAGTTATGGCAAGCAAAATCAAAAACGAGCCTGATACAGGCTTCGGCAATCAGACCAACACCTCAGGTAACATCACCCCCTATCCCGGTGAGAGCAGGATTACCTATTTCACCGGCCTTACTCTTCTGATAAGACAGACGCTAGCCAACGACCACCTCCTCAAGTCGGTGGTCGACGGGGAGTCAACCGAGCTTGACAGCTTAAAATGCGAGCTTTTACATTTTTCCGCACCCCGACCAATGAAATCCGCAAAGCCTTTGTCGAATATTTAACTTGATTTTTTCTCGCCCGTATATTATAATTGTAATATAATATATCATTATGAGGTGGCACAATATGAAAAAGGTTGTTTTTTCTCTCCTCAGTATTCTTATGCTGGTGGCTATGATTATATCCATATCGGTGATGTCGGTATCTGCCGAGGGGAACGCAGATTTGCTAAGCAATGCTGAAACGGTAGATTATTACGGAAGAGATGCTCTTTCTAAGCTTCCGAGTTCCGCCGATCTTCTCTATGCCTATGATGCAATATGTGAAGGCGTTGAAGGCTCTGTCGACAAAATCAAGGTTTATGACACCGCACCTAACCTGACAGTAGAGCAGATTTCATCAGTTATGGATGCTTACAGGCGAGATCACGCCGAGCATTTTTGGCTAGGCACACAATATTCCTATTTGAAGGACGCTTCAACAAATTATGTTCACAGCGTCGCCCCCTCTTACATTATGGAAGGGGACGAGCTTACACAGGCAAGGGCGCGCTTTGAGGAGGAGATTGCCGGTATCCTTTCGGGAATTACCCCGGAGATGACCGAGTTTGAAAAGGAGCTGTACCTTCACGACACTTTGGCAAAAAGGATAGAGTATGTCACGGATGCCCCAAATGCTCACGATGCCTACGGCGCTCTGGTGCTTGGCGAGGCGGTTTGCGAGGGCTATGCCGAGTCGCTTCAGGTTCTGTTGCAGAGGGTCGGTATACAATCCTTCCTTGCTCTGGGCGTGGGCTTGAACCCAACAACAGGCGAGGGAGAGGGGCACGAATGGAACTTCGTACGCATCGATGGCAGCTACTACCAGGTTGACCTCACCTGGGCGGACCAGGGCGAGCGCATCTACCACGCATATTTCAACCAAACCGACGGAATTATGTCGGTTGACCACGCGCTGGAAAGCACCGCATATGCGCTCCCGAAATGCACGGATACCGCCGCCTTCTACTACAATGTGCTGGGCGGAAGCTACTCCGACTACACCGTATCCGGGATCGGAGAATTGCTCAAGGCTAACGGACTTAAGACAATGCTTTATGTTCCAACAGGAGCAGAGCCCTTCAAGACCTGGTTTGCCGCAAATATCCGCGATATAGCCGGCGCCGCCGGAGTAAGCGGAGCATTCACCTACGGCTATACAAGCCTCGCCAACGAGGTGTATATCTATATCAACGATTGCAAGCATACCGTCGACAAACTGACACTGATTAAGGAAAACGAGGCAACCTGTCTTGAGCCGGGCAACATTAAATATTATCAATGCGAATGCGGCAATCTTTACTCCTACTCCTACAACATTCTCGGGCAGTTTGACGGGAAGCAAATAACAAAAAAGGACACCGTTATTCCCGCCAAGGGGCATGACTACACAGAGTGTATAGAGGATGCAGCTCATCTGCATACCAAGGGAGATTGCCAGACACATCCTATATATTGGTATGACTGCTCCAGATGCGATTCTAACGCAAAGAATGATAAAAACGGTAGCGATTTCCACTATACGTCTCTCAATTTTGGCGACCATAACATCTCCGAGCTTTGGACATCCAAGGACGAGAAGCACTTCAGGGAATGCCTTGTTCAGGGCTGTGACTACACCACCGAGGGGGAGGCCTGCTACGGTGGCGAGGCGAGCTGCATCTCGCGTGCAAGATGCGAGATTTGTAACGGGGAACACGGCACTACCCTGCCCCACTCCTTCCTGGGTGAATATGTAAAGGAGGCCGAGGGGCACGCCCACGGCTGCACCACAAAGGGCTGCACCGAGCATGATGCTTTTGTCTCGCATACATCGTCAGGCGAGGCAACCGAGGATGATGCGGAATACTGCCTGGATTGCGGATATATCATTACCCCCGCGCTCTCCCACGATGAGCATACCCCAAAGGAGGAGTGGGAAAGTGACGAAAACGGCCACTGGCACGAATGCACCGGCTGCGAGGGAGAGAGGCTTGATTATTCCGCCCATGATTTTGACAACTCCTGCGACTCGCTCTGCGAGACCTGTAATAGGGAGCGCGAGGTTACTCATACTCCTTCAGACATGTGGCACAGTGACGAGGGCTTCCACTGGCAGACCTGCCCCTGTGGAGAGGTACACAACAAGTCCAGCCACACCGACGAAAACTCCGACAAAAAATGTGACATATGCGGATACTCCACTCCCTCTGACACTTTCATTCTCTTCGACATCAATGGTGATAAATGGATGATCCTTGGCTACGAAACCGATCCTCAGCCGGTCATAATTACCCTGGCTGTCTGCCTTGGTCTTATCCTCCTTGTAATAATCTTCAGAAAAAGGCACTAATATTAAGAGCTATCCCGACGGCAAAAGCCACCAACGGGATAGCTCGTTTTCTATGCCCCATCCGCCTCGATCCGAACCGAGGCTCAACGGCGGAATTAAGCGCTTAGCAAGGCACAAAGCCTTGTCGCTTTACAGGATAAGCTTCGCGCGAGGAATTATTTTTTCAAACATTATCGGCTGTATTTTTTCAAACAAATTATTGACAAATCGGCCTGTCTATG
>JAFTRB010000109.1 GCA_017462445.1 Clostridia bacterium | reverse complement strand
TATGCCCTTTGAATTCGAGGGGGTGGGGGGCAATGTGCTTGACTACTCGATGAGCATTATCGGCCCCGGCGAAAGAGCAAAAAGAGAATGGAGGCTCGCAAGGGAATGCGGTCTTGAGGTAGGCGCAAAGGTCCAGGTCAATACCACCTGGGAGGCGTCAACCGTTCCCGCTCTTCCCCTCTCTCCGTCAATAGAAGCGCATATGGAGGGCTTGCGGCAAGAGGGTGTTGAGCATTTGCTTTTAAGCTGGACGCTCGGGGGCTACCCCTGTCGCAATATTGCAGCCGTGGCACAGTATTTTTATGATAACTGCAGTTACTCGGCGAAGGACTCGCCCTATTATAGAGCCGAGATGCAGTTTGTCGAGGCATTCAGGAAGTTTCCCTTCCACCTGGATGTACTGTATCGGGGGCCGCAAAATGCGGGACCGTCTACCCTTTTATTTGACACGCCTACCGGTTACGAGGCGTCAATGACCTGCTTTGCCTATGATGATCTGGAGTCCTGGAGGGCTATTTATCCTTCCGACACCTTCCTGCGTCAATGGGAGAGGCTCTGTCTTGAATGGGAAAAGGGGCTGGCTCTTCTACCTGTGAACGACACGGGCGAATGCGCCGTTATGGCAAGGGCAAGCTACTGCCTGTTCCGTTCCTCGCGAAACCTTGTTCGTTTTGTAATGGCAAGGAACGAGGGAAGATATTCAGATGCTATCGAGGCGGCGAGAGATGAAATAGCGTCGGCGAGGGATATGCTATCCCTGATGAGCAGGAATGCCTCTATTGGCTACGAGGCTTCAAACCACTATTACTTCTCCCGCGGTCAGCTTGCCGAAAAGATTGTAAATTGCCAATATATCATAGATATATTTGCCAAAAAAGCTAACACGGGTGTAGGCTAACCATAATTACCTCGACCGAACTAAATTCAAAAGGAGCAATGTATGAATATAAAACAGACACCGGTCATAGTGACCAATATCGGGTCCTTTTCAATTCGTTCTGTGCTGGATAATGGCTTTACAGAGACGAGTGAAATGGCACCGGAAATGCACCTTCACGCTTTTTATGAGCTTATAATCGCTTTGAATGGAACATTCTGTGTGGAGCTTGGCGAGGGGGAGAAAATGAATGATCCGATTATTCTTGAGCCTGGCTCAATCTGTCTCATCCCACCCGGAATGTATCACTGCACAAAAGAAATAAGCGACTCCCCTGTTAAGCTGGCTCTACGCTTTAATATTTCAGAGGACGGAAGTGCGCTTGCGTTATCCTTTGGTGAGGCATTAAGGCTTGTCACTTCGCCCGTAGTCTATACGAATTGTCCGATATTTCGAGAGCAGGTTGAGCAAATCAAGGAGGAGCTTAATCGCTCTATGCCGGCAAAGGATGAATATACATCTTTCTTATTAGGTGAGTTATATATTGAACTATATCGCCTGCTCTGTAATGCACAGGGGGAGAAAAGGATTGACAGCGAAGGAAGCAACGAATGTGATACCGATATAAGGCGTCTGCAAATTGAAGAATATCTCTACGCTAATTTTAGCGGAGAGATTACCGAGGAGGATCTGGCAAAGGAGTTAGCTATATCAAAACGACAGTTGAGCCGAATATTGCGTCTTTTGTTTGGTACAAGCTTTCGTCAACTGCTTATCGACATTCGCATAAACAGAGCCATCCAGCTATTAAAAGAGGGTAAGCTTTCCAATGAGGAAATATCCTTTGCGGTGGGCTACACCTCGCTCTCGGGCTTCTACACCGCCTTTCGCGGAAAGCTTTGATGTACCGTGGGGCAGTACAGAAAACGGCTTTTAAGATAAATATTATTAAAATGGGACACCGTGGGACAATATAAGTCACACGGTGTTATTGATTATTATTTTCCATCGGTGTATAATTAAGAAAAACTCTTCGGAGGTTGATCTTGACCGGCTTAAAGAATTATATCAGGGAAAATACCCTTTCGCTTTGCTTGATTTTCGCTACGGCTGTGGCTATCATTGTAGCAGGCGTTTTATCCGAGCAGCACATACTCCGTATGATACCGCTGTTTATTTCGCTTATTGTTGGAATGCTACAAGCCAAGGCAAGTAGGTATGCCAGTCTTGTTGGAGGGATAAATGCTCTCTTATACACCGTGGTGTACTACTTCTTTGGGCTATACGCCTCGGCACTCAGCGCGCTTTTAATATCCAGCCCGTTTCAGCTTGCTACCTTTGCCCGTTGGAGTAAAAATTCCTACAAACACTCGACACGGTTCCGACGTTTAACGGTTTTTTGGAGAATTATTGTTGCTCTTGGTTTTGCCATAATATTTGCAGTCGCATACATAATCCTTACCTATGTCGGCTCAAGCTACAGGGGGCTCGACCTGGGGATGTCGCTTATCAGCGTATTCACCTCGGTTTTGACGTTGCTATCCTTTATCGAATACTCCTGGCTTATGCTGGGAACCGGTGTGTGCAGTATTCTGCTCGATATACAAATGATGCAGGATCACCCCGGACAGGTAACATACCTCATATTCAGCATCTATTCCATGATTTGTATTATTCGTCAATTTATTTC
>JAFTRB010000108.1 GCA_017462445.1 Clostridia bacterium | reverse complement strand
TTTGCCGACATATTCATAGCAAAAGAGATAAAAGAGCGGATATTTTTCTTCTGATTTCAGTCACTAGGGTGTACTTACACAAGTCTTAATAAAGAATAAAATAAAAGAGGTGCCGACTCCCGAAAGGGGGAAGGCAACCTCTTAATTATTGAAAATCAGTCCTCGGGGGTGAGGGCGGCAATCATCTCTGCCACCTTGTCGCGAGCTACCTTTGCAGCATCCTCGGGGGAGGCATCAAGGCTGAAGGACTTGTCACGGGCGGAGATCTCAACAGCGCCTCTTTCAAGTGTCCTGGGGCTGACGATCATTCTGACAGGAACGCCGAGAAGGTCGGCATCCGAGAACATTACGCCGGCACTCACATTTCTGTCATCGTATATTACCTCAACACCCAGCTTCTTAAGCTCGTTATAAAGCCTGTCCGCAGTCTCCTTAACGGTAGGCTCGTCAACACGGAGCGCACAGAGATGCACCTGCCAGGGGGCAATGGTAATGGGCCAGATAGGGCCAAACTTGTCGTGTCTGACCTGGCATACCGAGGCAACAAGCCTGCCGACTCCGATTCCGTAGCAGCCCATAATGGGGTACTGAAGCTCGCCGTTTGCATCAAGATACTGCATACCCATGCTTTCGGTGTATTTTGTACCAAGCTGGAATATGTTACCCACCTCGATACCGCGGCTGATTGTGATTGCGTGCTTTCCGCAAACAGGGCAGATGCCGCCCTCCATAGCCTTGGCAAAGTCTGCATACTCGACCTCGCCCACATCTCTCGCCATATTCACGCCGCGAAGGTGATAGCCCTCCTTGTTAGCGCCGGCAACAAAGGAATTAATTCCCTCAAGCGACTTGTCGAAAATAACAGTAATATTTTTGGGCAGACCGATAGGGTCGATAAAGCCGGCAACCACACCCATCTCCTCGGTAACGGTAGCGGGGTGAATTTCAGCGCCAAGGGTATTGCGCAGCTTTGTCTCGTTTACATCAAGATCGCCGCGGATAAAGGCGATAACCAGGCTATCGTCGGCATTTCTCTGATAAAGCACAGCCTTGCAGGAGCGATTTGCAGGAACGCCAAGGAAGGAGCAGACTTCCTCAATGGTCTTCTGCGTGGGGGTGTGAACCTCCGTCATATCCTCTGTGGCAACAGCCTCGTTCTCAACGATGCAGTCGGCAGCCTCCATATTGGAGCGATAGCCGCATTCGGGGCAGATAACGATGCTGTCCTCGCCAATGTCGGTAAGAAGCATAAATTCGTGGGATACCCGGCCACCCATCATACCCGAGTCGCTCTTTACCGCAACAACCTCAGGCACGCCGCAGCGAGCGAAAATTCTCTCATAAGCGTGGTAGCAAACATCGTAATATGCCTCCAGGTCCTCCTGGGAGGTGTGGAAGGAATAGGCGTCCTTCATCGTGAACTCACGGGTACGGATAAGACCGCCGCGGCATCTCGGCTCATCGCGGAACTTGGTCTGTATCTGGTAGATCATAAAGGGATATCTCTGGTAGCTCTGCGCAGCATCACGGGCGAGGTGTACAGCCGCCTCCTCGTGTGTCATGCCGAGAACCATATCAATCTTATTCCTGTCCTTAAAGCGGAGAAGCTCCGAGCCAATGCTGTCAAATCTGCCGCTCTCCTGCCACAGAGTAGCAGGCATAACAACAGGGAACATTACCTCCTGACCGTCAATGCGATCCATCTCCTCGCGCATAATATTCTCAATTTTCTTGGTAATCCTTTTAGCAGGGGTAAACAGCGAGAACACACCTGTTCCCACCGACTTCATATATCCGCCCCTGACCATCAGAGCCTGGCTCTCCACCACGCAGTCTGACGGAGCCTTCTTAAATCTCTCGCCAAGCAGACTAGCAACCTTCATATTTTGTCTCCTTAAAAAGAATAATTTTAATTACTCCTTATTATACCACCGAAAAAAAGCATTGTCAAGACGGAAGAATAGAAAATTGAAAGTTGAAGAATAGAAAATTGAAAGTTGAAAATTGAAAGTGTTCAATGTTCAGCGCTCGTTATTCAGCGCTCTGTGGTCATCACATTTAAAGCCTTCCCCTTGAGGGGAAGGTGTCACCTTCAGGTGACGGATGAGGTGTTAGTTAATGCATGACAACTCACAAAGTACCACTACGACACCAAATGCAATTCCTAGCGTGTCATCCTGAGCGAAACGGAGTGAAGTCGAAGGATCTCTTTGGAGTGGCGGCATTATGAACCCACTGTGTCATCCTGAACGCAGTGAAGGATCTCTTCCTTCTAACGCAGGATGTAAGAGAGGAAGGGTACATCTATTCCTTCCAGATCCCTTCGCCGCCTGCGGTGGCTCGGCTTTGCTCCGCCTGCGTTACGCAAAGCTTCGATTCGCATTCGCTCACTCAGGATGACACGGGCTGGGCTTGCTTAGTGGGTAATCTTGCTTTTGCAGACACCTCATCCGTCACTCGCAGGCTCGTGCCACCTTCCCCTCAAGGGGAAGGCTTTAAAAACTAATCACTAACCACGAAAGGAACAAACATGACCATTACAACCTGGCTACAATCCTGGCTACAAAACTATGTAACCCCGATATCCAAGCCTCGCACCGCCGAGGCATACCGTGGACTAGCCACCCACATCACAAGGCACATAGGAGAAGAGCAGCTTGAAAGCATCACACCCATAACCCTTCAAGCCCTGGTCTCCGCCCTGGAGCAGGGGGACAAGCCCCTCTCAAAATCAACCATAAACTCGGTTATAACCGTCCTCCAGGGCGCATTAAAAACCGCCTTTGCCACAGGGCTTACACAAGCCTACCTCGCTGACAAAATCAAGCGCCCACGCACCGAGGAGCGCAAAATCTCTGCCTTTACCAAGGAGGAGCAGAGATTGATTGAGCAATCGCTTGAAAAAACAAAAAAGCCGAAAATGCTCGGCATTCTTCTTATGCTCTACACAGGCATTCGCGTTGGCGAGCTTCTCGCCCTGGAGTGGACCGACCTTGACCTCCTCACGGCAACCCTCTCTGTTACCAAGACCGCCTACGATTCAAAGGAGGGCAGAAAGACCTCCTCGCCCAAGACCGCCTCCTCCCGCCGTATCGTCCCAATTCCTCGCCAGCTTATCCCCCTATTAAAGGAGATGAAAAAGCAAAGCAAATCCCCTTATGTAATAGAGAGCCGAGGTAAGCCTGTCGGCGTTCGCTCCTACCAGCGCTCCTTCGAGCTTCTCCTGAAAAAGCTAAACATCCCACACCGAGGAACGCATAGCCTAAGGCATACCTTTGCCACGCGCGCCATCGAATGTGGGATGGATGTAAAAACTCTTTCTGAAATCTTAGGACACAAGAACGCCACCGTCACCCTGAACCGCTATGCCCACTCTCTGATGGAGCACAAAAAGGAGCAAATGAACCGCCTAGGCAAGCTCTTCACGGGTGTACATCTAATATGATATTGGGTGAACAATACATATTTATTATAACTGTTTCTGCATAAAAAGTCAACCAAAAAGAGGGGCAGATGGGGAAAATTAACTCCATCTGCCCCTTAATCTGTACAAATAACACTTTTAGGTGAACTTTTTTCCAACATTTTCCCTTCGATAGCTCCAAAAAATACGCCTAATATCATATTAAGCGTCTTTTTCGCACCGGTGAATATGCAAAAAATTCATCAAATATTGAATGGAAAAATCAATGGATAATAGCCAAACAAAGTCAAAGGAACGAGTCCGCGACCGTGGTGAGGTCTTTACCGCCGAAAGGGAGGTCAAGGCTATGTGCGACCTGGTTAAGGACGAGTGCGAAAGGATAGACAGCCGTTTCCTCGAGCCCGCCTGTGGCGAGGGAGCTTTCCTTGCCGAAATCCTGGCAAGGAAGCTTGAAACAGTAAAGAAGAATTACAAAAAGAGCAGCTACGAATATGAGCAAAACTCCGTCCTAGCCATAACAAGCATATACGGCATCGATATAATGATGGACAATGTCCTGGCTTGCAGGGAGAGGATGTTTGCTATATGGAATAGCGAATATACAAGGAACTGTGGCAGGGATGCCAATGACGAGGCGAGAGAGGCGGTTAAATATATCCTCTCCAAGAATATCGTACTCGGCAACGCCCTCTCTATGATGTGTGTTGACGGCGAGGGCAACGATACCGACAAGCCGATTATATTCCCCGAGTGGGCATTTGTCACAGGGCCAATGCTTAAAAGAAGGGATTACCGCTTTGATGTCCTGCTTAAGGAGAATTCTGACGGCTCGATGTATGATACCCAGTTTTCCATATTTGCCGATGACGCAATGGGGCAGGATAACTGGATGATAGATCCCATCACCAACGAGCTTGTGCCAAAGCCGGTGGAGGAATTTGAACCAATTCATTATAGGAGGGTGTCCGAAAATGGCTGAACTTTTCAACAATGTGTATAACCCGGATGTATTATCCTGTCTTGCAAACCTCTCCAACGATGAGGTATTCACCCCACCCGAGGTAGTAAACCAAATGCTTGATATGCTCCCACAGGAGCTGTTCCAAAGTCCGGATACCACCTTCCTTGACCCTGCCTGCAAGACCGGAGTTTTCCTCCGTGAGATTGCAAAAAGGCTCCTCGTAGGTCTTGAAAAGCAGATTCCCGACCTCCAGGCTAGGGTAGACCACATCTTCCACAAGCAGCTCTTTGGCATAGCCATAACCGAGCTAACCAGCCTGCTTACTCGCCGTGGCATCTATTGCTCCAAGTACCCGAACAGCGAATACTCGGTTACAAAATTCGATAACCCCCAGGGCAATATTCGCTACAAGCGTATAAGCCACACCTGGCAGGACGGAAAGTGTATCTACTGTGGCGCAAACAAGGAGCAGTATGACCGAGGCGAGGAACTGGAAACCCACGCCTACGAGTTCATACATACTACAAAACTTGAGGATATTTTTGATATGAAATTTGATGTAATTATAGGGAATCCGCCGTATCAGTTGAGTGATGGGGGCGCACAAGCAAGTGCAGTACCTATTTATCATGAATTTGTTGAACAAGCAAAAAAACTACAGCCACAATACTTAACAATGATTAGTCCGGCGCGTTGGATGACCGGCGGAAGAGGTCTAGATGAGTTTAGAAAAACTATGATTTTTGATAAGCACATAAAGGTATTACACGATTTTGCAGATGCCACAGACTGTTTTAATGGAGTAGAAATTAAAGGTGGTGTATGTTACTTTTTATACGATAATAAATACGAAGGGAAATGCCAAGTTTTTCGTCATGCTAATAAGCAGATAAGAGAATCATTTAGATATCTTGTTGAGCCAGGAGATGAAATATATATTAGGGATGACAGATTGATTTCAATAAAAAACAAGGTTTTAGGTTCTAACTTCGTTTCATTTGAAACAATTGCCTCGTCAATGAAGCCGTATGGTTTAAGAGGTGATGTGTTTAAGAATCCAGGTAAGTATGGTTTACCAACTATGAGCACATCACCAATAAAAGACGGTTATAGTATTGTTGGATTGGAAAATCTCAAAAGAACATATAGGTATATTCCTAAAGATTATCCATTGCCAACAAAAAACTCTAACGTTAATAATTACAAAATATTCATTACTCGAAACTGGGGAATAGGTTCTTATGACGATTTGCCGAGTTCTCCTATCGTAGCCAATCCTGGTGAAATCTGTACCGAAACTTTTATTGAATTTGCACCTTTTGAAACAAGAGAGCAAGCAGAAAATGCTTATAAATATCTGTGCACGAAGTTCTTTAGAACCTTGGTTGCAATAAGAAAGCAGGATCAAGGAGCTTCAAAATCTGTGTACCACTATGTACCTCTTTTAGATTTCAGCAAGCCTTGGACTGACGAAGAATTATACGCCAAGTACGGACTAACCCAAGAAGAAATTGATTTTATTGAATCGATGATAAAGCCTATGGAGTGAAAATGGAACGATACGAAGAGATATTTAATGAATATAAATCTAGATTGGTTTTTATTTCTTTTTATGTGTTGCTTTTTGAAAATTTGATTTCTACATTAAAAAAGTATTCTAAGTTTCCATATGTAGATGCAACCATACCAACAGTAGGATTTGATTTTGTCGTTGCAAGCGATAAAATTAGTGTGTACGATAAAGAAGTTTTTCATGCAACTGATAATGGAAAAAAGCTAGATAGAACATTATCTTTATTCTATTGGGCGAAGAACTTTGAATTAATTACAGAACAAGATTATCAAACAATCCAGGTGTTGAGAAACCTTAGAAACAATTATGTTCATGAAATGGATAGAGTTGTTTTTGATACGGTTATTGAACAAAATGAGCGTAAGGCATTAAACGATTTAATACACATTAGAATAAAGATAAACAATAGATGGCATAAGTTTACAGAAGATATAGAAATAAAAGATGGCGAAATTGCAAATCTTTTAGACCGCGTTCTTCTAGAACTTTACTCATTTTTAAAAGACGATTTAGAATAATTTCTTTATGTGAATGGAAAGGACTATTGCGTTTTAATGACCAAACAATTCTTCACCCAACGCCCCGAGGTTAACCCGACAATATATGTGTACAAGCTTGTCGGGGTGCAATCTCACGAGGGCTATATAAAGGTTGGCTACACCGACAGAAGTGCCGAAATCAGAATAGAGGAGCAGATTGGCGCGGTTCATGTTCCACACCAAATACTCCACCAGGAGTCGGCTATGAGGAAGGACGGCATCTCCTTCACCGACAAGAGCGTACATAGAATACTCCGCCGCAAGGGCTTCAAGAACCTCCCGATAGACAAAAAGAACGAGTGGTTTAAGTGTACGGTCCAGGATGTTATTGTAGCAATAAGAGAGCTTAAGACCGGAATTCGCCTTGACGAGAGGACCGAGACCTTCTCTATGCGCCCCGAGCAATATCGGGCAGTAGAGCAGACAATTAATTATTTCAAAATGGCAAAGCGAGAGTTCCCAGACAGAACGCCCAAGTTCCTCTGGAATGCCAAGATGCGCTTTGGCAAGACCTTTGCCGCCTACCAATTGGCAAAGAAGATGGGCTTTACAAAGATACTTGTCCTAACCTTCAAGCCTGCTGTTGAGTCCGCCTGGAGCGATGACCTGCTTTCGCATGTGGATTTTGAGGGCTGGCAGTTCATCTCCAACAAGGATGCCCACAACTCGGGAAAAACAATGGACCAAATATTTGCCGCTACCGATTTTCACAAGCCCCTTGTTGTCTTTGGCTCCTTCCAGGACCTCCTTGGCACCAACGACAACGGAGGAATTAAGGCAAAGAACGAGTTTATCCATCTTGTAAATTGGGATTTGGTAATCTTTGACGAATACCACTTCGGTGCCTGGCGAGAGAACGCAAAGAAGCTCTTTGAGGATATGGACGAGGAGAGCGATGCCGACTTCGATGCCGAGGCATACAAAAAGAACGAGGCGGACAACGCCTACAACGAGACCTTCCTCCCCATAACCGCCTTCCATTACCTTTTCCTCTCGGGCACACCCTTCCGTGCTATCAACTCGGGCGAGTTCATCGAGGAGCAAATATACAATTGGACCTACTCGGACGAGCAGAGGGCGAAGGAGGAATGGATAGGCTCGGGCAACCCCTACGAGGCTCTGCCCAGGATGGTAATGCTGACCTATCGCATACCCGACAGTATTCGGCACATTGCAATGCAGGGCGAGTTCAACGAGTTTGACCTGAATGTATTCTTCTCCGCTAAGGGGAAAGGCAAGGACGCCACATTCGTCTATAAGAACGAGGTACAGAGGTGGCTCGACCTCATTCGTGGCGCATATATGCCCGGGGCAGTTGACGAGCTAAAGCTGGGTAGCAATCGCCCGCCAATGCCATACAACGATGCAAGGCTCCTGTCTGTCCTTACCCACACCCTTTGGTTTCTGCCAAATGTTGCCTCCTGCCAGGCAATGGCAAACCTCCTCTCCGAGAGGCAGAACACCTTCTACCACGATTACAAGATTGTTGTCTGCGCCGGAACAAGCGCGGGTATCGGTCTTGACGCCCTCGAGCCTGTGCAAAAGGCTATGGCAGACCCCCTGGAGAGCAAGACCATAACCCTCTCCTGTGGCAAGCTTACCACAGGTGTAACGGTAAGGCCCTGGACAGGCGTGTTTATGCTCCGTAACCTCAAGTCACCCGAGACCTATTTCCAGACCGCCTTCCGTGTTCAATCCCCTTGGGAATACACCAATTCCCATGGCGAGCGCGAGATTTTAAAAAGGGAGTGCTACATATTCGACTTCGCCCTCGACAGGGCGTTGCGCCAGATTTCCGACTACTCCTGTAGCCTGGATGTCAACGAGTCCAACCCCGAGAAGAAGGTTGCCGACTTTATTCGCTTCCTGCCCGTCCTTGCCTATGACGGCAGCAAGATGACCGAGATTTCTGCCCAGGATGTCCTGGATATCGCTCTCGCAGGCACAAGCGCCACACTTTTAGCACGCCGTTGGGAGTCCGCCCTCCTTGTCAATGTTGACAACGATACCCTAAAGAAGCTGATGGATAACCCGGACGCTATGGCAGCTCTTATGAGTATAGAGGGCTTCCGCTCACTCAACAAGGATATTGAGACGATAATCAACAAGTCCGAGGCGGTCAAAAAGGCAAAAAAGGAGAGGGAGAAAAAGCTTACCCCCGAGGAGAAAAAGGAGCTTACTGACGAGGAAAAGAAGGCAAAATCGATGCGCAAGCAGATACAGGAAAAGCTTATCAAGTTTGCCACAAGAATACCTATATTTATGTATCTCACCGACTTCCGTGAGCGCTCTCTCCACGATGTAATTACCCAGCTCGAGCCCGGGCTATTCAAGAATGTAACAGGCTTAAGTGTCACCGACTTTGAGTTGCTCTGTTCGCTAAACCTCTTCAACCCTACAAGGATGAATGATGCAATATTCAAGTTCAAGCGCTACGAGGATGCAAGTCTCTCCTATACAGGAATTGACAAGCATAGAGACGAGGCTGTCGGTGGCTGGGATACCGTTATCAGAAGGGAAGAATATGACCGCCTGTTTGCCAGTCAGCAGGAAACGCTTACCAGCGGTCTGCGCACGACCTCGGGTGGCGAGCCTATTGTTGCTGTTCCTGTAAGCACAGAGCCAAAGCCGGAGCAATCCACCGAGAAGGGCAGAACGAAAAAGGGAACAACCGACATTGGCACACAGCCTGCACAAGAACCCACCCCCAAGCAGAGCGAAACCAAGCCCGACCAAAGCGTCGCGCCAAGCCCCGAGGGAATACATATCGTAATAGAGAAGCCACAGCCAACCGAAATCCCCGACCCCGGTGTAACCAAGGGTATGTTTGTTACCCACAAGAAATTTGGCAGAGGAAAGGTCACATACATAGATAAGCCAAAGAACTACATCTATGTCAAATTTGACTCCATCGGTGGCAAAATGTTCAAATACCTCGAGGCCTTCCGCGATGGCTTCCTCACCAAGGGCTAATTCA
>JAFTRB010000107.1 GCA_017462445.1 Clostridia bacterium | reverse complement strand
ATTTTTGTCGCGCTCAATGTGGTATGCGGAATTATCGCCATACCGTTCGGGAGCATATCCTTGACCCTCCAGACCCTTTGCATCTATCTTTCGCTCTACTACCTGGGGCCTCTTTACGGCTCTGTATCGGTGCTTGCCTATATCCTGCTTGGAGTGATAGGCCTGCCGGTTTTCTCAAGCTCAGGTGGACTTCTCGGGCCGTCAGGCGGCTTTATAATAGGCTTTATTCCGCTTATGGCGGTCTATTCACTGGTCCTGCTTTTATTTGGCTCGGGCAAGCTCTCCCGCATTCTTGCCACCGCTCTGTCGCTTATAGTGCTCTACGCCTCGGGCTCGGTCTATTACGCCCTGGTCTATCTTGGCGGAATAGGGCAGCTTTGGGCATCGATGCTTGTCACGGTAATCCCCTTTGTCCTGCCGGATATAGCAAAGATTGCTTTGGCGTTTTTGCTTTCCGAGCGCCTCTCAAAATACAAAAACAAATAATCTATTGAAATAATATACATTATATTTTACAATATAACCGACTCTAATTCAAGGAGCATTGCCATGAAATCAATCAAGGATGTGTATAAAATAGGTAAAGGACCTTCCTCCTCCCACACAATGGGACCTGCAAGGGCTATGGAGCTTTTCGCCTCGGAGAATGAGTCGGCGGACTCCTTCCGTGTCATTCTCTACGGCTCTCTTGCCGACACGGGGAAGGGGCACGGAACCGACAACGCAATTGCTATGGTTGCGGGCGAGAAGCCGGTCGAAATCGTATTCAATACGACCCTTCGCGAGCTTCCCCACGAAAATACAATGGATTTATATGCCATATCGGGCGGTGAGACTATTGCCGAGATGCGGGTAATGAGCATTGGCGGCGGAGATATCCGCATAGAGGGCAGAGAGAGTCGGGGGGCTGACGATGTATACCCCGAGTCCACCTTCACCGAGATTTCCACATATTGTAAGGCTCACGGAATTCGTCTGTCCGAGTTCGTTATTATGCGTGAGGGACGCGAGCTTTACGATTTCCTGTATGAGGTATACGACACGATGAAAAACGCCATTCACGATGGCTTGACTACCTCGGGAATACTCCCGGGCGGTCTCGGTGTCGAAAGAAAGGCTCAGTACCTCTATAACCAGAGGCATATCGACGAGAGCCAGGTCACAAGAGAAAACAGAATAGTCTGCTCCTATGCCTACGCGGTAAGCGAGCAGAATGCCGACAACGGCACCATCGTAACAGCTCCTACCTGTGGCGCCTGCGCCGTGCTACCCTCGGTGCTTAAGTATATGCAGGAGAAGCACGGCTTCTCCGACAAAAGGGTGCTTGATGCCCTTGCGGTTGCCGGATTGATTGGCGCGCTTGTCAAGACCAACGCCTCGGTAAGTGGCGCTGAATGCGGCTGTCAGGCGGAGATCGGAACAGCCTGCTCAATGGCTGCGGCCGCTCTTGGAGAGTTGTTCGAGATGGGCATCGACCAGATAGAGTATGCGGCAGAAATCGCCTTCGAGCATCATCTGGGGCTTACCTGCGACCCGATTTGCGGTCTTGTGCAGATCCCCTGTATCGAGAGAAACGCAGTTGCCGCTATGCGTGCGATAAACGCGGTAAGCCTGGCAAACTTCCTTTCCGGCTCAAGGAAAATTTCACTCGATATGGTTATCGAAACAATGTACCAGACGGGCAAGGATCTCTCCTCGCATTACAGAGAGACCTCCACCGGTGGACTTGCAAAGCTTTACACAAGAATTAAGTAGGGAACGGTTATGGAACAGGAAAAAATAGACAGAATAAACGAGCTGGCAAGAATTGCAAAGACCAGGGAGCTGACTCCCGAGGAGCAGGCCGAAAGGCAGGCGCTGCGCGAGGAGTATATGGCATATGTCCGTCGCCAGCTGAGAGGAGAGGATAAAAAATGAGTGAGAAGAAGTGTGCGATTTGCTTGGAATATACCTACGAGGAGGAGCCCGCTGTAATTGCTATGAGCGGCTATGGCACGCCCCTTTGCGCCTGTGAGCGCTGCGCGGGGCTTCTCTCCACTGCAATGGAGAGCCATAATTATGATGAGATCGTATCCTCTATGGACTCTCTTTATGAGATAATGAAGGCAAAGAACAACGATCATCCCCTGGTTGTTGAAATAATGAGCGAGAATCTTAACCACGCCGCTCAAAGGGCTGTTGCCATCAAGGAGGGAACCTACGATTTTACCCAGGACGAGGCGGCTCCGTCCGAGTCCGAAGAGAGCTTTGACGAACTTCCCGAGGAGCTTCGCGAGAGCGAGGAGGACAGGGCGCTTGACGAAAAGGAAAAGGCGCAGAACGAGAAGTTCGATAAGGTAATGAACATCGTTACCTGGGTTGCTCTGGGCGCTTGTGTAATAGGCATCGCGCTCGCTTGGCTCTTCATATTCTAACCTATGAAGATTGGTATAGTTGGTACAAATTTTGTCTCGGATTGGCTGGCAGAGGCCGTAGCGGCGGTTGATTCGGTAGAGGCGACGGCGGTCTACTCCAGAAAGCAAGAGACCGGAAATGCATTTGCCGATAAGCACGGAATTGAGAAGGTATATACAGATTATTCCGAGATGCTTGCGTCGGACATAGATGCGGTCTATATAGCATCTCCAACCTTTCTCCACGAAAGACAGGCGATTTCAGCAATGGAGAGAGGGAAGCATGTGCTATGCGAGAAGATGATGGCTTGCTCCTATAGAGGGGCGCTCAGAATGGCACAGGCGGCTAAAAAATATAATGTAACACTGCTGGAGGCAATGCGTCCTGCTTTTGACCCGTCGACCGCGCTTATCCTTGAAGAGAGCCGAAGGATGGGCAAGCTTCGTCGGGCGCACCTTGAATACTGTCAGTATTCCTCAAGATATGACAGATTTAAGGCTGGCGAGGTCTTGAACGCCTTTAATCCCGAGATGTGCAACAGCGCTCTTGCCGATATCGGGATATATCCTTTGAATACGGCGGTGTCCTTTTTTGGCGCGCCCTGTGGAATTACAGCCGAGTCGGTAATGCTCCATAACGGCTTTGAGGGTATGGGCAGAATATCGCTTAGATACAGTGATATGCTCTGCGACATCACCTATTCAAAGATAACCGAGGGCTATGGCTTCTCGTTTATTGAGGGCGAGAATGGAAGCATTCTTTTTGACCGTGTCAATTCTCCTACAAAAATAATCGTACAGATGAGGGGCGAAGAGCCTCGGGAAATTCCGTTTGACAGGGTAGAGAGGAATATGACCTTCGAGGTTGAGGCGTTTGCCAAAATTTCAAGAGGGGAAATGTGTGGCAGCTCCTATTTGGATGTCACGCTCGAGTCGATCAGAATTGTAGATGAGGCATACAGACAAACGGGAGCTATCCGTTTTATGAACAAAGAACTGATGCAATAATAGAATAATGGCACAAGCCCTCCGCATAGGATCTCGCGGAGGGCT
>JAFTRB010000106.1 GCA_017462445.1 Clostridia bacterium | reverse complement strand
GAGGTGGAGTCGAGGGGATCGACGGCGGGGTAGATACCCAGGGATGCAATGCTACGGGAAAGAACCGTGGTAGCGTCCAGATGGGCAAATGTAGTAGCGGGCGCCGGGTCGGTCAGGTCATCTGCCGGAACATATACCGCCTGAACCGAGGTTATAGAGCCCTTCTTGGTAGAGGTGATTCGCTCCTGGAGAGCGCCCATCTCGGTAGCAAGGGTGGGCTGGTATCCAACGGCAGAGGGCATTCTTCCAAGAAGCGCCGAAACCTCCGAGCCTGCCTGTGTAAATCTGTAAATATTATCTATGAAGAGAAGCACATCCTGTCCCTCTCTGTCACGGAAGTACTCTGCCATCGTCAGACCCGACAGAGCTACGCGCATACGTGCTCCCGGCGGCTCGTTCATCTGACCGTAGACCAGCGCCGTCTTATTGATAACGCCGGACTCCTTCATCTCGTTGTAGAGATCGTTACCCTCACGGGTACGCTCGCCTACGCCCGAGAATACCGAGATGCCTCCGTGCTCCTTGGCAACATTGTTGATAAGCTCCATAATAAGCACCGTCTTACCAACGCCTGCACCGCCGAAAAGACCAATCTTACCGCCCTTTGCGTAGGGGGCAATAAGGTCAACGACCTTGATACCTGTCTCAAGGATCTCGGTTGTGCCCTCCTGCTCCGCATAGGAGTGAGGATCTCTGTGAATGCACCACTGCTCACAGTCCTCGTGCGCAGGAAGATTGTCGATAGGCTCGCCCAGCAGGTTGAATATTCTGCCAAGTGTTTCCTTTCCGACAGGAACAGTAATTCCGGTTCCGGTATATACCGCATCCATACCGCGGGACATACCGTCGGTGCTGGACATTGCGATACATCTTACTACATCGTCACCGAGCTGGCTAGCTACCTCGCAGACAACCCGTCTTCCCTCGTGCTCTATCTCAATAGCGCCGAGTAGATCCGGAAGCTTGCCATTCTCAAAGCGAATATCCAAAACGGGTCCGATAATCTGTATTACCTTACCGATGTTTTTTTCCATCGTTTTTTCCTTTCTTTTATCAGAGTGCCTCAGCACCCGATACGATTTCGGTTATCTCCTGAGTGATTACCGCCTGACGCGCGCGGTTGAACTTGAGCATCAGGTTGTCGATCATCTCGGAGGCGTTCTTGTTCGCCGAGCTCATTGCGGTGCGCCTCGCTCCCGACTCGGAGGCTATTGCCTCGGTAAGAGCCGAATAAATCACACCGCCAAGGTAAGCGGGAACAATGCTCGCCAGCATTTCCTCGCCATCGCCATCTATTTCCATTCCGCAGCTAACCCCGGGCTCTCTCTCGAGAGGGAGAAGCTGCTCGTAGACAGGGCTCTGTGTCAGCATCGAAACAAAGCGTGTGTAAACGATCATGACACGGCTATATTCGCCGCTCGAGTACAGCTCGGCTATTTGCTCGCCGATTGCCATAGCGCAGCCCACACCGGTATCTGCCGCATACTCATAGCGTGTATCGAGTATGTTATACTCGCGGTGGCGGTAATACTCCAGCGCCTTCTTTCCGATTGGGAGATATACGCTCTCCCCACCGTTCTTTTCTCTTAGCATTGCGCTAAGCTTGAAGATGTTGCTGTTGTAGCCGCCTGCAAGCCCTCTGTCACCTGCGATAACGATATATAGCGTCTTACCGCCCTCTCGCATAGCGGTCCACCGGGTATGGTCGATATTATCAGAGGCAAACACCTCGTCAATAGCCTCGCCCAAGGCCTCGTAGAAGGGGCGCGTTCTCTCGACGCTCTCTCTTGCGCGACGAAGCTTTGAGGTCGCAACAAGCTCCATTGCCTTGGTTATCTGCCTGGTGCTTTCAACGCTCTTTATTCGCGCCTTTATATCATTCATAGAAGTGCCGGCCATATAGCACCTCTTACGCCTCGGCTACGCCGAGAAATCTGTCTTTTACAGTAGCAATTGCCTGCTTCAGCTCAGCCGCCGTATCATCGTCAAGCACGCCCGTCTCGCGTATCCTTGCAAGAATATCGTCCTTTGCCTCGGTGAGATACTCAAACAGCTCGGTCTGGAAGCGAGTTATATCCTCGACCTTGATTTCCTTAAGCATATTGTTAACGACCGCATAGATTATAGCGACCTGAAGCTCAACCGCGATGGGCGAGTTTCTGTCCTGCTTAAGAACCTCAACTATTCTCGCGCCCTGGTCAAGCCTCGCCTTGGTGTCTGCGTCAAGGTCTGAGCCGAACTGGGCAAAGCCCTGAAGCTCGCGGTACTGGGAGTAGAGAAGCTTCAGCGTACCCGAAACCTTCTTCATCGCCTTTATCTGCGCGTTACCGCCGACTCTGGAAACCGAGATGCCGGGGTTAACCGCGGGGCGAACGCCCGAGTGGAACAGCTCGCTCTCGAGGAATATCTGTCCATCGGTGATGGAAATAACATTTGTGGGAATGTATGCGGATACATCACCCGCCTGTGTCTCTATGATGGGGAGGGCGGTAAGCGAGCCGCCACCGCACTCATCCGAGAGCCTTGCCGCTCTCTCAAGAAGACGGGAGTGAAGGTAGAATACATCTCCGGGATATGCCTCTCTGCCCGGAGGACGGCGGATAAGCAGGGACAGGGCGCGGTAGGCAACCGCGTGCTTGGATAGGTCATCGTATACGATAAGCACATCGCGACCGCGATCCATGAAGTATTCGCCCATAGCGCAGCCGGCATAGGGAGCGATATACTGCAGGGGAGCCGGGTCGGACGCGGTAGCGCTGACAACTATCGTGTAATCCATTGCTCCGTTTTTGTAGAGGGTGTCCACCACATTGGTAACCGTGGACTGCTTCTGACCTATCGCAACATAGATGCAGATAACATTCTTGCCCCTCTGGTTAATGATCGTGTCGGTGGCAATAACCGTCTTTCCGGTCTGTCTGTCACCGATAATCAGCTCTCTCTGTCCGCGGCCGATGGGTATCATGGAGTCGATAGCCTTGATACCGGTATGAAGAGGAACGGAAACCGACTTTCTTTCGATAATTCCGTAAGCCTTTCTCTCGATGGGGCTGTAACCATCATTCTCGATGGGGCCCTTGCCGTCTATAGGCTGACCGAGAGCATTTACAACTCTGCCGATAAGCTTTTCGCCGACGGGAACCGAAACAACTCGACCTGTTCTCTTTACAAGGCTTCCCTCGCTGATACCGACATCGGTACCGAGAAGCACGCAGCTAACCAGGTTTTCCTCCAGGTTAAGCGCCATACCAAAGGAGCCGTTTGCAAATTCAAGCAGCTCGTTTGCCTTGCATTTGTCAAGCCCGTGTACCTTCGAGATTCCGTCACCGACAGATATAACATAGCCAATCTCGTCCTGCTCGGTTCTGTTCGAGTAGTTGCGGATTTGCTCTCTTATAATCTTGCTGATGTCATCTATTCTTGACTGCATTCGTTTTCACCAACTTCTTTATATTACTATTTCGCCAAGCGACTTGGCAAAGCCATCAAGACGAGTCTTAATCGAGCCATCAAGCTGAACGCCCATATAGCGCAGCTTCATTCCTCCCAATATTCCCCCGTCAACGGTATTCCTTACAATAACCGTTCTGTTAAGCTTCTCCGAGAGCCTCTTCTCCAGGCGCTCTATCTGCTCGCTCGACATGGGAACGGCAGTAACCGCCTCAACACGCTCGATCCCTCTCGCTCTGTCGCGCTCCTCGTTGAAGCCTGCAAGAGCCTTGGAAAGCAGGAATGCGCATCTCATCTCTGCCATGATCTTGACAAGGTTCTTAACCCTCTCGTCAACTGTGGCAAGAGAAGAATCAATGGCGGCAAGCCTCTCGTCCTTTGTAAGCGCCGGGGTGTCAAGCAGGCGGGTGTAGTCCGGATTTTCCTTAAGAACCGCCAAAAGCAGCTCTACATCCTCGCCAACCCTGTCAACCGAGTTATCCTCCTCGGCAAGCATAAACAGGGCAACGCCATATTCCTTCGCATCAATCATTGCCATCACCTATACCGTCGATAAAGCCGTCGATAAGCTCCTTATGCTCATTTTCGGAAATATCGCGCTCGATAACGGCAGAGGCGATCTCAATTGCCATAGAGGCGACCTCGTCCTTTACCTCGTTGATTGCGCGCTTCTTCTCCAGCTCCACCTGCTCGGTGGCTCTGTCCAGCGTTCTCTGCGCCTGAGCCTGAGCCTCGCGGAGGATCTCCTCCTCACGAAGCTGAGCGCGGCGGACAGCGGAGCGAAGCAGCTCCTCGGACTCCTCGGCAACTCTTTCCATTCTGCCCTCGTACTCTGCCTTCATGCCCTCGGCATCGCTCTTGGCGGTCTCGGCATCAGAGTACATATCGTCAATTTCCTTTTGTCTTGACTCTATCATGTTTGTGATAGGCTTGAAGAGAAACTTTTTAAGCACGATGTAAAGAAGAAGCAGGTTTGCCCAGGCGAATAGCATTGTCCAGAAGTTAACTCCGACAAATGACTCAAATTCTCCTAAAAACCACTCCATAGTGTTTTCCTTTTCTTCTCTTTGTTTTGTAGAAAATTACAATTACATAAACATAAGAAGCAGTGCAACAACAAGCGAGTAGATACCGGTGGTCTCGGTGACAGCGCAACCGATAATCATGTTGGTACGCAGAGTGCTTGCCATCTCGGGCTGGCGCGCCATACCCTCAAGAGCCTTACCTACGGCATTACCCTCACCAATAGCGGGGCCGATAGCTCCGATACCCATACAGAGAGCAGCGCCAAGCGCCTTGAATGCCTCTACGAAGAACGAATTGAATTCCATTTTGTTTTCCTCCTGAAATATATAATTTATTTATTTTTTTAGTGGTCAGTGGTCAGTGGTCAGTGGTTAGTGGTTAGTGGTGTAGGGACCGGCGGTCTCGCTGCGGCTCGGTCACAGAACGGCTCTTGCATTATTAATGCAATTCACTACCGTTCTGCCACT
>JAFTRB010000105.1 GCA_017462445.1 Clostridia bacterium | reverse complement strand
TTTTCATCGCCTACGGGGGAAAGATCCTCGGGCATGAGAGCAGCAGAATCTGCATACTTGTTAACATGCGCTACTCTTGCCTCATATGCAGCAGTTGCATCAAATGCGGCAACAAACTTCTCAAGCTCCTCAGCGAAGATATTGATACCAATACCCAAAAGCTCGCTGAACTTGGCTGCTACGGCATCATCTGTGGTTGTAAAGCCATACTTATCAAGCTTACCTGCGACGGTAGCAATCTCAACATCTGTGCCATCAGCCTTGTTCTCCTGAGTGTAGAGGGTGTACATGGCGTTGATTGCCGCCTCGGTCTCTGCCTGCTTATTGGCATTGTCACGAACGAATGTACCGCCGTAAAGTGAGAGGTCGTAGATGCAAACATAACGATTTGTCTTGTTACTAGCGGTAAGAGAGCCTATCTTAAGGTTGCTAACAGTCTTGAAGGGAGCAGCAACATCTTTAACGGTTGCAGTATTGGCTACATCTGCAAGAGAGGTTACGGTGAGGCTGTAGGTGCCCTTGGTGCCGTTGTAGGTAAGAACAACCTCAAACTTATCAGTATCGTTGATGGTAACACCCTCAAGAGCTACGCTGGTAGCTGTTGCCGCATCATAGTAGTAAACAACGCCTGAATTGGTGGATGCTCCAAAGTTAATGTTGATAAACTCTGTTCCAAAATCGCCATCAAAGGCTGCGACATCCTCGGTGGTAGTATCAATCCAAACAATAATCTCCTTGATGGACGACTTGCTGTCGCCGGAACCTGCGATAGTGGTCTTGAAAACAAAATCATCAACAGGGGTAGCGAAGTTACCATTGATGAACATATCCTTGATCTTCGGCGCGGAGGTTACACCGGAGTGGAACTTAAGATACTTATCCGTACCATTTGCCACAACTGCCATATCAGCGGCACCGGTGGAATTGTTGTATACATTCTCGGTGTAGGTAGCGCCCTCTTCGTACGCACCGAAATTATCATCGAGCACGATTGGCTCCTCGTAGTACTCGAGGATGTCCTTAAAGTTGTCAGCAGTGTATTCCTTTGCCGATGCAAAAACGGCGAAGCAGGAAATCAGCACCGCAAGACAGAGTGCAGCGATGAAAACTCTTTTTAACATTTTCATTTCAAGTTCTCCTTAAAATTGAGTATTAATATTTTTGCTCATAACAATTATAGCATTTAATGTAAAAAAAATCAACTCGTCAATATGGCAAATTTTGCGCCCCAAATTTGTATCATTTGTACAATAGATATTTATTGTATATATTTATTTAAGCTACAAGGTTGATTTTTCAACACGGGTATGCTATAATTGTTTCGGTGCGCTTCCCTCTTTTTCGCGGGGGAGCGACAGTCCTACGAGGGTCGACCGCCGATTGCCCGGCGGTTTTACATATACAGGGCAGGCTTTGCCAAAAAGCCTGCGAGTTCGCAATGAAAGGAGACCGCGATGGGAAAAGGCATATACACACACTACAAGGAGCGGCTTATTGAGATAGGAGGCGCAAACAAGTGCCTCTACCTTAAAAATGTCACTCGAAAAAGCGGCTATGACCTGGGGCGGCTTCTTGAGGGGCGCGGAGAAAGAGTCAGCGAGCTTGTCGACTTTCTTTGGTCAGGCAAGGGCTATCCCCTCTCTTTAATCAACAGCAAGGATGCAAGAGATATTCTGCGCAATCTCGGAGTACAAACCGAGCTTCGCCCACCGAAGGACGGCGAGCCGCCCTTGACAGCCGCAGAGATAGACAGAGCCAGAAGAGCGCTTGCCGACAGAATGGCAAGGGCGCTGGAGGGCGAGGCCACAAAGCTTCGCGAGATAAAGCGCGAGGCAGAGGAAATCGAGCGCGAGACCGGTAGGAATGATATTTATGTGGGTTATCCCTTTGTGTTTGGCTCATTGGCCCAGGGAGCGAACCGTATGCTTATAAAAGCGCCCCTATTGCTCTTCCCTGTTAAAATAGAGGTGCTGGACGAGGGTACGGTGGAGCTACGCCCCTCAACCTCGGACAAAATACACGTAAACCGCGCTTTGATCCTCGCCATTGCGCAGAGCAAGAGGATCAAAACAGATGATATCGAGCTGGAATATGACAATCTTGAAGGAAGATTTAAGAATGTCGAGCAGCTGATTAAATACCTGGGCGGCTTTGGCATAAAGATCGGCGGAGATGCGCAGGCAAGGAATGTATACGGATATGCCAAATTCAAGGAGCCTGACCCAAGAGACGAGTTATCGCTTCGTTTTGGCGCAATTCTTGGCAGATTTCCAATTTCAGGCTCGATTTTCCAGGACTATACCGCTCTTGAAAAGAAGAACCTCTCTAATGACGCGGTAGCGGAGCTTTTACGAACCCGAGCGGTAAGGCCTCCCGCCAAGAGGAGAGGTCCAAAGCCCCACAGCTACACCGTGAAAATGCTGGACTATGCCCAATCCGAGGTCGTGCGCAAGGTTGACGAAAACGGAAATATGGTTATATACGGCCCGCCCGGTACAGGAAAGTCACAGACTATTGTAAACATAATCACCGACGCTATTTGCAAGCACAAGAGAGTGCTTGTGGTTTCGCAAAAGAAGGCAGCGCTCGATGTTGTATTCAGCCGCCTTGGCCCGCTGGGCGCAAAGGCGATGTATATCAGCGACGAGATAAGAGAAAAGCGAAGCTTTTATGACCGATGTCTTGCCGCCCATCAGCAGGATATGATCGACAGCCTTGCCGATGTGGAGGGGCTGGAAAAGGAATATGCCGAGCTGGAGAAGAAAATCGAGGAGGAGATGACAACTCTTCGCAAGATCTCCGAAACTCTCACGGTGGCGCGCCCCTTCGGGCTTTCGCTGTCGGATATGTACTCGCGCTCGGTAAACATTCCAAAGGGAAGCGCGGAATACTCGACCTACACCGAGCTGATAAAGGAGAAGCGGCTGATGGCTCTTTCCTACAAGGAGCTTTCCGACGCGCTCTTCTCTATTGAGAGCAAGGGGCTTGGCGCAATATACTTCAACTTCATGCAGGATAGGGAGAAAAATCCTCTTATAGATTATATGCTCCCAAATCTTGATATCACAACATTGACAGAGGTCAAGACACGCCTGGAGGATATTCAAAAGAGCAAGAAGGGCCTGTTTAACACCTCCAAGCATCCTTATCTTCGCCAGGTGCTGGCATTCTATCCCTTGATGAATAGCGAAAAAAGCGTAGACGAGATCGTTCGCCTTCAGCGCAAGCTGCAGTTCCCGAAAAAAATCTTTGTCGGCGGAATAGAAAAGAGCATCCGTACTCAGATAATGGACACCCTGGATGCGGTTGACGAATATATGAAGGAATACGACTGCCTCGGCAGAGTGCTTAATTCGGACGGCTATCTGTCGGTGGTGGATAACATCTTAAGAGGAAACACCGCTTATGTCAAGCTGGTCTATGAGGCGCTGGATAATTATATCACCCTGAGCGATGTTGGCAGACTCATTGAGGGCCTGGACAAAAACCAGCTTGAGCTATTGGGCTTCGCATACACCCGTGCTAAATCCTATGCCCATTATACCTCCATTCTTGACACCCTGATGCAGGTGAGAATTTATCACGAGGTGCTGAGATACGAGGAGGAATGCAAGACAGAGCTGGGGCTTACCGTTGACTTCCACGGCATAACCGAAAAGATATACAGGCTGAAGGAGGCGCAGCTGGAGGTGGCATACAAGCTTTGCTCCGGAAAGAACAGCCGCGCCTATGAGACTCTGTATGAAAAGGCGAAGAACAACAAGGACTATCTGTATCAGATTTCCAAGAAGCAGAAGCTGTGGCCTATCCGCAAGACTATGGAGGTTTACGGCCAATTTGTCCTTACCCTGTTCCCCTGCTGGCTCCTATCGCCGGAGAATGTATCAAATCTACTGCCTCTTGACAAGAACCTCTTTGATGTTGTTATTTTTGACGAGGCATCTCAGGTGTTTATCGAAAGCACCATACCCGCAATATACAGAGGAAAATCCATAGTTGTTGCCGGTGATGACAAGCAGCTCCGCCCATCGGCAACCTTCATGAAGCGCTTCCTCGGCACAGCGCCTGAGGATGCGGAGGATTACTCGGTCCAGGCAGCCCTGGAGGTAGACTCGCTGCTCGATCTCGCAGTTGCCAGATATGAGAGCGCAAACCTGACCTATCACTACCGCTCCCGCCATCAGGAGCTGATAGACTTCTCCAACTACGCCTTCTACGGCGCGTCACTGCAGATTGCTCCAAACATCTCAAAAAATCTGCTTACAAGACCGATTGAGAGATACAAGGTTGACGGTAAATGGATAGACAGAAGAAATATAGCTGAGGCAGAAAAGGTTGTGGAGCTTGTAAAAAAGCTTTTCGCTACAAGAAAAAACAACGAGAGCATCGGCATTATCACCTTCAACAGTGACCAGCAATCCACGATTGCCGACGCCATAGACCGCGAGATGGCAAGGGATACCGCATTCCGCGCGGATATGCAAAAGGAGCGTACAAGAACCGATAACGGCGAGGACAGCTCGATATTTGTAAAAAATCTGGAGAATGTACAGGGTGACGAGAGGGATATAATAATCTTCTCCATCGGGTATGCTCCGGGTGAAAACGGAAGGCTTTATACCTCCTTTGGCTCGCTCTCGCAGGAGGGGGGCGAAAACCGCCTTAATGTTGCGATAACAAGAGCGAAGAGCCAGATCATTGTTGTTACAAGCATAGAGCCTGAGGACCTGAAGGTAGAGGGCTCGAAGCATCTTGGTCCTAAGCTTTTGCAGAAATATCTCCTCTATGTCAGGGCGGTTGCCGAGGGCAGAGGTGATGAGGCGAATGCAATACTCTCCTCCCTTGATCAAAGCGAAAAGCGCCCCGAGCCCGAGCTACACGGTCTTTCCTCGGTCGAGGAGCAGATGAAGGCGCGGCTTGAAAAGCTGGGATACTCGGTAGACACCGGAATAGGAAACAGAAAGAACCGCATCTCGCTTGCCATTTATGACCCCGCAAGCGACAGATATCTTGTCGGCGTTGAGCTGGATAAGGACGCCTTCGCCGCCTGCGATTCGGTTATGGAGAGAGATGTGTACAAGCCCAGGTTCTTGGAATCCCGCGGCTGGACTATTGTGCGTGTCTGGTGCCGCGACTGGTGGCTCTCCCCCACAAGGGTTATCAAAAACATTGCGGCAATAGCCGAAAGGAACAAGAAAAAGGCATAAAAACAGGGTAGAGCTCGAGGCTCTACCCTGTTTTTATTCAGAAGTCGGAAAGCCCATCAATGGGACAATACATTAGTGGACAGATATCCTCTTGCCCAGTTCAAATACACGGGCTGGCCCTTCTCGCCGTACTGAAGAAGGGGCTCGTCAAGCTCCTGGATAGAGTCGATTTTGCCGTTAACATAGTCCAGAATGCGCTTTCTGCAGGAGATGGTACGCTGAATAATTGCGCCAAGGCGAATATCCTGCATATCAAAGCCGCAGGGCTTGTTTTCGTAATTCCACTGCTTCTCGAAGGCTGCGTGGAAGGCGCGGATCGTCTTTTCCGCCTGCTTATAATCCACCTCGGCAAGTGTGCGAAGGGTATCGAGGTCGTGAGCCTCATACGCTCTACGGGTCTTAAGGCCAAGCTCATACTTATACTTAAGCGCCTCGCAAAGACGGGCTGCCGTGGTGAAGAGATAGCCGTACTTGCGCGACTTCTTTGCTATTGCGTTAAGCTCCTCGGCATATTTAGCATAGGTCGCGGATGCGCCCTCTACAACTGTGTAATCGAGGAAATCGTTGAAGTAGTCGGAGTAAAGCATATTCTTGCAGGGATTTACAAGAGCATTCTTTCCCTCGGGGAGAAGGTTGTTGGGACAATCAAGCTTTATAAAATCATCGAAGGAAATGCCGACAAGACGCTCGAATTTAGCCTTGATTGCCGCATCGTCCTCGTTGCCCTTGGCGTACTCGGCAACATAGAAGAGCGACGGAAGCATAGCGAACCTGGAGCATTCTGCGCCATCATCGCCCCACATTGTCATAAAGATATTCTTCACACCGTTCTTGCGGCAAGAGCGAATTGCGGGAAGCATACGGCGCATAGATATCTCGTTGTGAGGCATAAAACCACCCCAGCACCAAACACCACCTGCAAACCAGACCTGCTTGGATATCTGCTTATGGTTTTCAAACATTACATCGTACTGCGCTTCTGTACTGTGATAATAATCCCAATATACGGGGATCACACTCTCGGGAATGGAGTTCTTGACCTCCTCGGGGAACTCGCGAACATCAGGAATATAATACTTACCGTCGCACCAAGAGCGGAAGAACATATCCGACCAAACCATAAGGTTGTAGCCGTATTTTGCTCCAATCTCGCAAACCTTCTCCAGATGGCGCTTGATGATGGAATGAGAGGGCTCGTAACCGTGGAGGTCGAGGAATTTGCCACGGCCCAGCATATGCGCCTCGTCCATACCGACATGAATGCGACGGGTAGCAAAGCACTCGCTGAGGGTTGCGAACATTCTGTCGATAAGCTGGTAGGTGCGCTCGTCATCGCAAAGAAGAATATCGTCGCAATCTCTTGGGAAGCAGCCCCAACGGAAGATGGCGTTCAGGTGAGCAAGGGTTTGAATACAGGGGATCACTTCAATTCCGATAGAGCTTGCAAAAGCATCAAGCTCCTTCATTTCATCCTTCGAGTATCTGCCTCTCATATAGCCGAAATAGGGCTCGTCATTAACCTCGTAGGTGTCCTCGGTGTAAAGGAACACGGTGTTGTAGCCCATCTTCTTGAGAAGAGGAAGGTATCTTTTGAGAGATGGGAGGGACATTACAGCATTGCGCGACATATCGATCATGACGCCAAGCGACTGAAACTTCTTTGCCATTGGGGATCTCCTTTTAATATATTGGTGCTTTAATTATAATAAAACTCTCCGCTATTTTCAAGAGGTTAGCTTATTTTTTTGATATTTTATGAATATTCCATCCATTGGGTGGCAAAAATGGCAAGAAAAAGAAAAAAATATACGATTAGTCTTGAATTGTTCAAAAAGATGTTGTATAATAGAAAGAAAATGTGAAAGGTAGTTTTTATAATGCTTAATTTTTTACTTGAGACCTCCGGTGGCAATACCGGTGGCGGCGGAAGCCCCTGGATCACTATCATTATGATTGTCGGCTTGGTCGTTGTCTTCTATTTCTTCGCTATTCGTCCCCAGAAAAAGCAGGAGAAGCAGGATCAGGAGATGCGCGATTCGCTGTCGGTTGGTGACGAGGTTACTACCATTGGCGGTATCATCGGTAAGGTAATATCCATTAAGGACGAGACCTTTGTTCTTGAGACCACCAAGGATCGCACCAAGATTCGCTTCCTGCGCGGCGCTATCAGAAGCATCGATGTCAAGATCCAAGAGGTTGTTGCGCAGCAGCAGGCTGAGGCAGCAGCAGAAGAGACGGCTACTACCGAGGAGCCTGCCGAGGGCGAGAATAAGTAATTTTTCATCATAAAAAACAGAGCTGATGAATAGATTGTAATATCTATCTCAGCTCTTTTTTATTTGGAGGTTTGTATGAAAAGAAGGCTTTGTGAACTTCCCCCTATATTTATGCTGCTTATCGGTCTTTTGGTAGCGCTTTGCGCGCTGTTGGTTTTTACCGTATGCCTTGGCCTGTATTCCGCCACCACAAAAGACCCTACTCGGTTAAGCGCGGTAATGGGGCTTATCTCGCTGCTCGGCTCAGGGGCGGTAGCCGCCTTTGTAAACCGGAGAATATTCGGAGAGCGCGGTTTTTCGATTGCTCTGCTCTCTGCCCTGCTTCTCTCGCTTCTGCTCCTCGGCATAGGTCTGATTGCAAGCGGAGGAGGTCTGCCACCCAGATGCCCTGTGAACTATCTTTGCTATCTTGGCGTCAGCCTGATAGCCGCCCTTCTTGGCAAGCCAAGGGAGAAGAGGCGAAGAAGATAGCCGTCCCTTTGTCTGCTGAAACAGAAAGCGGTTGCCGACGGCAACCGCTTTCTGTTTTTTTATTTGGAAAGAAGCGAGATGTAGTAAGGTATAGCCTCCTCGAAGTTTACACCGTAGAAGCGGTGCGTGGGGTCGTTCATTGTACATTTCATACATTGAAGGGTGAAGTCGACCGCAATACGGAGAGACTCGAAGGTAGTGAAGCCACGCATCAAGGCTCCTACCGTGGCAGAAGCGTAAATATCACCCGTTCCGTGGAAGGCACAGGGGAGCTTCTCGTTAAAGTAATAATAGTATTCATCGCTCTCGCTATCGTATGCATAGACGCCGATCTCATCCTCCTTGAAGCCGATGCCTGTGAGGGCGGCTGTTTTTGCGCCGAGCTTGGTCAGCTCCTTAAGCACATTGCGGATATATTCCTCGTTGTACTCGGGATTATAGGGGATGCCAAGCATAAAGGATGCCTCGGTAAGATTGGGGATAATCAGGTCTGCCCTCGAGCAAAGCTCTGCCATTCTCTTTGCGAACTCCGGAGTAAAGCCCTTGTAAAGCTTGCCGTTGTCTGCCATAACAGGGTCGATTATAGCATTGCCGTTAAAGAAAGAAATGAAATCCTCGACCAATTCAAGCTGGCGGAAGGAGCCGAGGTAGCCCGTATACACAGCGTCAAAATCTATTCCCAGATCGATAAGAGTATCCTTGATGGGAGAAATCTCATCGGTGAGGTCACAGAAGGTAAATTTATCAAATGCGGTGTGGGTAGAGAGGACAGCTGTGGGCAAAACGGCACACTCAACTCCGGCAGAGGAAATGATGGGGGATGCAACAGTGAGCGAGCATTTTCCAACACAGGAAATGTCCTGGATAGTCATAATTCTTTTCATATAAACCTCCCAAGAAAAAAACTATGCTATAATTATATTCCTTTTTTTACATATGTCAATAGAAAATAAAAATATTATTTTGTAAATTTTACATCTGCGCCAAGCGAGAGAAGCTTTGATGTGAGGTCGGAATAGCCGCGAAGAACTATATCTGCAGAGTTGACTATGCTCTCCCCCTCCGCTACAAGAGAAAGGATAATGGCAGCCATGCCGCCGCGCAGATCGGGAGCGGCAGTGCTTGACGAATGGAAGCGAGAAGGATATATGGCTGCGCCAAGTTTATCCCGCGTATAGCTAAGCCCGAAGGCGGAGAGCGAGTTGAGATAACCGAAGCGAGACGGGAAAACAGTATCGGTTATATGTCCGCCAAGGCAGCCTGCAAGCAGGGGCGCCATAAGTGGGGCAATATCTGTTGGGAAGCCCGGGAACGGCTCGGCAACTATGTCAATAGTTGTTTGCATTTTTCCACGCAGGCATACACCCGTGTCTGATTTTCTCACAATTATTCCGCTTTTCTCAAGAGGGGATAGAAAACAGGACAGCTCGCCATAGGATGCCCCCTCGACAAATATATTTCCTCCTGTCAGAAGCGAGAGAATGTGGTAGGTTGCCGCCTCTATCATATCCGGCACAAGCGTCACCTCGCCCTCATTAAGCCTTGCTCCCCTGATGCTTATATGTCTGTCCTCCACATCGATTTTAGCGCCTGAAGAGGTGAGAAAATCCGCAAGGGAGAGGATGTGCGGCTCTACGGCGCAGCCAAAAAGCTCGGTTCTTTCCTCTATGCTTGCCGCTAAAATCATAGCATTTGCCGTTGCTCCAACACTGGGCTTTGGGAAGGTTATTTCAGCTCCTCTCGGGTTATCGAGAAAAAGACTGTCCCCTACCCTTTTTGCGCCGAGCTTCTCCATTGCGTATATGTGTAAATCAATAGGTCTTGGAGCAAAGCTGCAGCCTCCGTAGGCTCCGATATCCGCCCTGCCAAACCGAGCGAGCATTGCGCCTATGAGATAGGTAGAGGCGCGGAGACTGGCAGTAAGGCTATCGCTTGGCCGATTATATACCAAGGCGCTTGAATCTACCGTAACCGTGTCCCCCGTCCTCGTCACATTTGCCCCAAGCTCTGTCAAAAGACAGGTTGCCGAATCCACATCTCCTATTTGTGGCATATTATGTATCCTTGACCTACCCTCACAGGTAATTGCTGCAAAAAGAATAGGAAGGGCGGCATTTTTTGAGCCACTTACCCGAACGCTTCCGAAAAGAGGCCTGCCGCCGTTAATAATATAACTGCTCATATTATCCTCACGGTTTTTTAGCAGTTTATTCTTCCAGCCGTTATCTTGCTACAAGGGGAAAATGATAAAAGGGGCTGAGTCATTAAGAATACCGATAAAACGGGATAAAAAGCGAAGGTTAAATGCAAAAATCTGTATTCTTAGTGCGAAGCGCCTT
>JAFTRB010000104.1 GCA_017462445.1 Clostridia bacterium | reverse complement strand
GCTCCACGAAGGGGAAGAAGTCGGGACGAAGTCTGACATTTACATCTCTCTTGAACACCTCGGAGAGCATCGTTTTCATAAAGTAGATAAGGTTGGAGATGGAAATGTTCTCATCTATCATCATACCCTCCATCTGGAAGAAGGTATTCTCGTGACAGGCGTCGGTAGACTCGTTTCTGAAGCATCTGCCGGGGAAGATCGCGCGAAGTGGCGCGCCATACTTCTTCATAATCGCATTCTGAGCCGCCGAGGTATGTGTCTTGAGAAGCTGACCGTTCTCGAGGTAATAGGTATCCTGCATATCTCTTGCGGGGTGGTGCTTGGGAATATTCAACGCCTCAAAGCACTGGTAATCGTCGACTATCTCGAAGAAGTTCTCGATTGTAAAGCCCATGCTGGTGAATATCTCCTCAACCTCACGGGTGGCGAGGGTGATGGGGTGATAGGAGCCAAGCTCGCGCTCCATAACCAGTGTGGGGTTATACTTTTTCGCATTGCGGACAAGCGCCTCGATCTCGGCGCGCTTCAGTGCCTCGGTAGCCTCGGTAATAGCTGCCTCAACCTCGCCCTTCAGCGTATTGATAAGCTGACCTGCCGCCTTCTTGTCCTCTACATCACGCAGCCCCTTCATCAGCTCGGCTATATGCCCCTTCTTTCCAAGGAACTCTATGCGTAATGCCTCAAGCTCCTCTGCGGTGGCACAGCTGCCGAGAGCTGCAAGAAAGCTGCTCTTTAACTGCTCAATTTTTGCCTTCATTTTTATTTTTTCCTTTCGGTTTTTATTATCTCAAAAATATAGTCGCGAACCGGGTCGGGCACCAGTCCGTCAACAGGCTCACCCGCCTCAAGCCTCTCACGGACCAGAGTCGAGCTTATATCCCTCATCTCGGTGGCGCACTCCACAAGCTCGGTCTCATATCCTCCGTGGAGCATATTGTATTCCGCCTGGTATCTCTCCCACTCAAGATCCTTTTCATTGCGATATCCCTTGACGATCCTCGAGATATCATGCTCACGCATATAGTCCACAACACGCCCAAGCGAGTAGGAAACCATCACATTGTCCATTCCTTCGGTGGCAAGCAAAAGCATCTGAACCCGATCAGAGAGTGAAAAGCGGTATTTCTTTGCCTCATTTATAAAAACAACCACATAGACCTCGTTCTCCCTCTCGGCAACACGGCGGATAATTTCCAGGTGTCCCTCGGTGACGGGGTCATAGCTGCCCGGCAGTATAACGCTCATAAAAGTCTCCTCGCAAGTATTACAACAAAGTATTATAATATAAATAAAAAAATTTGTCAATGCTTGTTGGAATATTGTCCCATCAGGCATTGTATTTTTTAAGAACTAAAGACCAAACACTCCGGTAATGAAAATCTCAAGACCGATAAGGATCAAAATAACTCCTCCAAAAATACCGGCCTTTCCGGCAAGACGGGTTCCAAAGCGCTTACCTACGGCAATTCCGCCCATACAAAGCGCAAAGGTGACAGCGGCAATCACAAGACAGCAGGCAAGTGCGTGAATGAAATCATAGTCCGCGATGGTAAAGCCAACCGAGAGCGCATCAATCGATGTGGCAACCCCCTGAACGAGCAGAGCGACAAATCCAACCGCACAGGGCTCCTCCTCTCCCGAGGAACAAATTCCCTCGTAAAGCATCTTGCCACCGATGAAGCCGAGCAGAGCCAAGGCAATCCAGGGAATTGCCTCGCCAAAAGCAGAAAAATATGTCAGAACAGTATGTACGCAAACCCAGCCAATCATCGGCATAGCAAACTGGAAGAGGGCAAACACGCCTGCAACAAGGCACATACGGCGTATTTTCATATTGCTCTCATTCAAGCCGTTTGCCAACGAAACCGAGAAGGCATCCATTGCAAGCCCGGCGCCCAGAAGGACAGCCTGCAAAAAGAAACCAAAATCCCACATAGGAGCATCCTTTCTTTGAAAAAGTCACATTTTTTGCTATACGCATTGCAAAATCGGCGACATTATCCCTTATACATCAATATATTTACGGTAGTCTTTTTGCCATAGGCGGTGGACTTCATAATCTCAAAGTCGGAAAACTCGGGCGCAGTGAAATCGACAGGCTCCTCACCGCTCTCAATAACGAGAATTGCCCCGGGAATGATAAGACCGGAGTCGCGAAGGCGTCTTACCGCATCCGCACAGCACTGCATCGCATATGGCGGGTCGATAAAGACGAGGTCATACCTGTCCCGCTCCTGAGCCTTTCTGATATAGTTTCGCCAATCGGCAACCGAGTAGCGGCATTTCTCAAACACGCCGCAAAGAGTGGTATTCTTCTTTACCACCTCCATAGCTTCGCGCTCCATATCTACAAAGGTCACAGACTCCGCTCCGCGCGAGAGAGCCTCAAGTCCGAGCTGACCTGTGCCGGCAAATAAATCCAGCACCCGTCTGTTCTCTATGTCAAACTGGATAGCCGAGAACATTGCTCCCTTTATTCTGTCGGAGGTAGGTCTGGTCGCCTCCCCCTCAAGCGAGTAGAGCTTCTTCCCCTTAAGACTTCCCGTAATAACTCTTAACATTATTTCTTTTCTCCTTTTTTCTCTCTTGCCCGGGCAAAATAGGCGACTATTCTTTCCGCATCCTTCTTTGAGATACCCTTCACCGACGAAAGCTCCTCGACTCCGGAGGTTTTTATCCTTGCCAGTGGCATCGAGGAAAGTAGCGCCTTAGCCTTAGCCGGTCCGATCCCATCAATCTGTTCAAGGCTGGACCGTGTTAAGCTTTTCGTCTTTTGCGCGGTTGTATGGCGGAGGGCAAAGCGATGCGCCTCCTCCTGAATATTGTAAATAATTGCGTACACTCCCATCTCACGGGCTATGGAGATTTCCTCCTCTCCATCGGTTATGGCGCGTGTCTTGTGAAAATCGTCCTTGACCATTCCGTATGTGGGAATATCAAGCTCCATCTCACAGAGTAGCTCCTTGACCGTATGCACATGCCCGACACCGCCATCAAGCAGTATTATATCCGGACGCTCGCCAAGCGAGGCGCTACCGTCACCAATATGCGCAAGCCTGCGGGATAAAGCCTCACGCATCGAGCCGTAGTCATCAGCTCCCGCCGTTGTTTTGATCGTAAAGGAGCGGTAATCGCTCTTCTTCATTTTTCCGCCCTGCCAGACGACCATCGAGGCGGTTATGCAATCATTCCCGAAGTTGGAGATATCGTAGGCCTCGATCCGCCCGGGAATCTCTCCTATACCAAGAAGCTCACAGAGCCTGCGGATGTTCTTGTCCTCCCGCTCTCCCTCAAGCCTATGCTGGTGAGCAGCCTCCTTCGCATTCTCGAGCGCCATATCGCAGAGCGCTCTTCCCTCCCCTCGCTCGGGTACACGAACCACCACTCGCCGCTCGGCAAGAAGTCCAAGATATTCTGCCAGAAGCTCCAGATCCTCATCGGAAAGACCGAAGTCCAGCATTATCTCCCTTGGCACGCTGCCGCCTCTGTCGTAGTAGTCGGCAATCAGCGAAACAGCGTCCTCGGGGCTTGTCAGCTCCGAGAGCGAAAGAACAAACTCGTTTTTCTTCACAAGCGCGCCGTCTCTTACGGTAAGCACAGAAAGCACGCTCTCCGTCTCGGAGGAATATAAGGCAAAGACATCGCGGTTGACCTTGGCGTCCGCGACAACCTTTTGCTTCTCACGGAGGCGCTCGATCGCCCGAATGCTATCTCGGATAATGATAGCCCTCTCGAACTCCATAGCCTCCGAGGCCGCCTCCATTTCCCTGTTCAGGCTCTCCACCGTATCCCTGACATTGCCGTCAAGCACCCACTCGGCGCATTTCACAAGTCGGGAATACTCCTCCCTGTCGACCTCTCCTGTACAGGGAGCAATACATCTTCCCATATCGCGATAGATACAGGGACGCTCTTTTCCGATATCCCTGGGGAACACTCTCTTGCAGGTCGGTAGCCCGAAAATTTTAAGCACCGTCTCCAAAGCGGAGTATGCATCCGAGGCCCCTCTGTACGGGCCGTAATATCTGCTTTTATCGCTCTTGCGCTCCCTGGTCACGCTGAACCTGGGGAACTCCTCGCGGCTGACACGAATGTAAGGATAGCTCTTGGCGTCCTTAAGCTTGATATTATATCTCGGAGAATGCTTCTTTATGAGCGTGTTCTCCAGCGAGAGCGCTTCGATCTCGGTATCGCAGACTATAAAATCAAAATCACGAACGAGCGATACCATCCGCGCCGTCTTGTAGCTTGTATGAGTTCCGACAAAGTAGGAGCTTACCCTATTCTTCAGCCTCTTGGACTTGCCGACATAGATTATCTTTCCCTCGGCATCCTTCATTATGTAAACTCCCGCAGAAGCAGGCAGAGAATTCGCCTTCTCGCGAAGCCTTTCAATAATAGTCACAGGGCAATACCTCCTTTCGTATCAGCTTAACATAGCCTTGTCCGGGCCTTGCCTATCAAAGCCCGCTTTCCGACAAAAACCCTGATTCATCGAGATGAACCAGGGTCGAAAAGAATGTTATGTAATTATACCTCTGCGAAGCCACCGTCTATGAGAGCAACAAGCCCCTCAATGGCATCCGCCTCATCATTACCGTCCGCGATAATGGTGATGCTGGTATTCTGTGTGATGCCGAGAGAAAGCACTCCAAGAAGGCTCTTTGCATTAACGCGGCAATCTTCCTTCTCTACCCAAATTGAGCATTTGTAGGAATTCGCCTTCTGTATAAAGAAGGTTGCAGGCCTGGCATGAAGACCAACGCTGTTCTTTATTGTGACATTACGAGCAATCATATTAAATCTCCTTCGAGTCTTATGTACTAAATAGTATAACAAATTGTACGCAAAAAATCAATAGTTTTTTAAAAAATATCAGTAGATTTTTTACATATTAATTGTATATTTTAATGCAATATGTCCAAAAATCAGCCTATCTCCACATCTACCGCAGACGAGTCGTCGCTCCGCCCGTCGCTGTAATATCCGACATAATCATCGTAATTCTGGCGCGAAACCCGAAGACTCGCGCTCGAGGCGCCGAACACGCACCAGAAAAGATAAATTGCCGAGGGGTCGCTCCAGAGGTAATCAAAGCTACCGAAAACAATAAGCGCGACCAGCGCCACTGCCGAGAAGCGCGAGAGCAGACGAACCTGCGATCTTTTCAAAAATCTGGTATAGCTTGATCTGTGTCTTAAGCGTATCAGGAACAAAATCAGGAAGGCAAGAAGGGCAAAAATACCTGCCTCAACACCAATTTCAAGGAAGAAGCTGCCGCTGTCCCTATAATCAGCGCCTATGTCATAGCTACCAATCTCCTCGCGGAAGCAATCAGGGCCGATACCAATGCCGACAAAGATGTTGTCGAGCAGCATCCTCAGCGAGCTTTGCCATCTGACAGCATACTCATCAAGCTCGAGCAGCGAGATGACCGGAATGCGGGAAATGCTTGTGAGGAAGGAGGCGGGAAGGAATACCAAAAGGCTTGGAGCAGCGCATATTCCTACCGTCGCAATTCCGCTGAAGCGTTGCAATTTTGTAGCACCGTATGCCAAAAGTGCGAACAATCCGGTGATAAACACCCACAGATCTCCGACGAAAACAAGGGCAACAAAGGAAAGAAGGAAGAACACTGCATACAGCGCCTTTACCCAGGCGCTTTTGTTGACGCGAATGTAATACAAGGTGAAGATTGAGGAAACAAGCAGGAAGAGCGCAAGCTCGTTCGGGCTGGAAAAGCTACCGCTGACCCCGCCAAAAACGCCCCGGGTAAGTCCGGCTATTCCCTGAGATATTGCAATCACTGTCGCAGGTATCGAGGAAACGATGATCGCATTCATCATACAGTCGGCAAGGCGGCGGTTAGTTATCAGCGAGGAGGACAAGGGATATCCGCAAGCCATCAGGCACAGGAACACCGAGGAGCTGAAGGACTCCAGCCCCTTTACAAATACACCGCTGATAAGAACAAACAGGGCAAATAAAGCTATAACAAGGTCATATTGCTCAAAGGAATACACTCTCTTACCCATTACGACCTTGCGAATGAAGGAAAGAAAGGTTACTGCAACCAAAACAGCAAGAACAATATCGGAATGGGGTATATAATCAAGGTAAGGCAAGGCGAGGAATGTGACGAAGTATCCAAACTCGGTGGACATCATCGTTACAGTAATGCTTATAATCGCCACCAGACACAAAATAACATATTGGAAGGGGATTAAAATACCTAAAACAGCCAGCAGCATTCCGAAAACAAGCCCGAAAATGGGCGAAAGCCTTGGCGCATCCTCCTTCCTCGGCATCCGCTTAATGCAGAAAAACTCAAAAAAGATAAAATCTGTTGGCGCAAACTCCTGGAATGCTATGGCGATAGGCTTATCGAAAACAAGGAATACAACTCCTAAAATAGAGATAAGCGTACACGATAGAAGCACATAAAGCAAGACCTCGTCATTGCTGAAATAGTCATTTGTAAAATGAAGAAGAAGGGATAGAAGTCCAAACCCAACAAAGAACATTCCAAAGGCTCTGGTCGAGGAGTAGGAAATAATATCCGTAAATCGCTCAATTACAGAATTAACTAAGCGCGACAGTCTCCCCCTTCGCTTGACGACAGGCGAGCCCGAGATGCACCTGCAATAGAAGCGCTCACCGCCCTCGGGAGTTGTGCTTTCGTATCCGTTCAAGAGGCCGGACAATGTCTCGTTTTTCACGCTTTGCCCCTCCTTTCTTGTAAACAATTGTTTTCTTTTACGCCTCTTCAGACTTCTTTTTCCTGCGGCGTTTCTGCTTTGGCTTAAGCATTTCCTCGTACTCGGGATGCGCCTTTAGCATATCAGGTCGGCGTACCCGTGTCAAATTAACGGCCTGTTCAAGCCGCCATCTATCAATTTTTGCATGGTCGCCCGAGGTCAGCACCTCAGGAACCTCAAGCCCCTCGAATATGCGAGGCTTCGTATAATGCGGATACTCCAATATTCCCGAGGCGACCGACTCGTCCTCATAGCAGACAGCCTCCGCCAGAACCCCCTCCTTAAGACGGCTTACCGCATCTATAACGATACAGGCGGGCAGCTCGCCACCGGTGAGAACATAGTCGCCAATAGATATCTCATCGTCAACGATCAGATCGATCACCCTCTGGTCAACGCCCTCATAGTGGCCACATAAGAAGATGAGGTTATCATACCCGGCAAGCTCGCTTGCCACCGAGTGGTTAAACAGTCTGCCCTTCGGAGACATATAGATCACTCTTTTTTTATTCTCCTCGGGTATCTCGGCAAGAATGGAACGGTAGCAATCCACAATCGGCTGACAGGTCATAACCATTCCCTTACCGCCGCCGTAAGGCGTATCATCGGTTTTCCTATGCTTATCGATGCTGAAATCGCGAATATTATGGCATTCGATTGAGAGTATGCCTCCCTCTTGCGCCCTGCCGATTATGCTCTCATCAAGCACAGAACGCACCATATCGGGAAACAGCGTCATTACATCAAATCTCATCGTCGTCAAAGAAGCCGGGAATAGGAGTTATCAGCATCCCTCTTTCCTCGTCTATCTCCTTTACAAACTGATCCCCCGATGGATATATTACAATACCCGTAGGGGTAGAAATATGGTAGAGCTTCCCCCTGGGAGCATCGGTCACATCGACTATCTCACCATAGCGCCTGCCGCTTGCGGCATCAATAACGCTGAGCCCGAGCATATCTGCTATAAGCATCTGCCCCTTGCCGAGCGGGATATCCGAGCGATGAAGAAACAGAACGGTATTTTTCATTGCAATAGCACTCTCGCGAGTGTCAATGCCCTCGATTTGCATTAGCACAAGATTTCCGCTCACTGAAGAGGCGAGGACACGCGTCTCTCTGAATTCGCCGTCCTTATCGGCGAGGAAGACCCTCTTTCGCGAGGCAAGCACCTTGGGGCTATCGCACCAGGACTCTACCTTAAGCATTCCGCGTACACCGTGCGCATTGCACACTCTGCCGCATTCAAGATATTCCTTTTTCATAACACTATTTTATCACAGGGTTGCAAATATGTCAATATAAAATATTTTATTAATTAACAAAGCAAAACCGCCATTTCAAACAGCGAAAGGGCGGTAAAATGTAATTATTTGTTTACATTAATTCAATCATTTTGAGATTTAATTTAACACGGGTGCCTTCTTTTCTCTTTTTCTCTTGAAATAGGAGGAGAGCAGATCCCTTGTCTCTTCAAGCAGCACTCCGCCCAAGACGCGTGGCTTATGATTTAAGGGAAGGGCGGACAGATCAAATAGCGAGCCCATAGCCCCAAAGCGCAAATCCGGAGCGCCAAAGACAACTCGCGGAATTCTTGCGTTTATAATAGCTCCCGCGCACATAGCGCAGGGCTCCATGGTTACATAAAGCGTTGCTCCGACAAGACGCCAGCCGCCAAGCACCCTGCAAGCCTCCTCAATTGCCAGAAGCTCCGCGTGGTGGGTGGCGCACTTGGAATGCTCGCGTAGATTATAGGCTCTCGCAATAACCTCGCCATCCTTGACGATGATGGCGCCGACGGGAACCTCATCAAGCTCCGCCGCCTGTTTTGCCAGCTCCAGCGCCTGGCGCATAAAGCTCTCATCAAGCAGCCTCTGCCCGTCATCATCTTTTTTCTTGATATTACCGTTATCCATATTACCTCCTAAAAAAGATTCAGGATCGCAACGCCGATCGAAAGAGCCGCAAGAGCGATTGGCGAACGGGTTGAAAGAGACTCGCCGCCTTCAAGTCCCGAGCGAACAGCTTCCATGACTCTTGTCCGAGCAAGGAAAAGCGGAATAGCCGAAAGCAGAGACAGTATCACCAAAGCTATAACATAAATTGTCACAGCCTCTGCCGTGGTACAAAGCTTCATAAACAGAACCGACGC
>JAFTRB010000103.1 GCA_017462445.1 Clostridia bacterium | reverse complement strand
GAAATTCGTAGAATTTCATCCTTAGAAAACTAATAAGAAGAAAACTAAAAATATAAAAGTTTGAGCGAAGATGCCGCGTTGTTCGACATCGTCGCTCTTTTTCGGTTATGCCTAAATGAAGCAGCCCCCGGGTATTGATTATTGCAAATTCATTCGCTTATCCTTGCTAAGTAGTCTGTGTAGCAGGAGGCATAGCTTATCACTGCGGTGGCGCCGCTATGGGTTATATGCTTCCAGTATTTGCCGAAGCCGGAGCGCTCACCCATGCTTGTGTAGATAGTCAGGTCGGTACAGCCGATGAAGGGGGAATTGTGGACATAACCGTCAGCGGGTATATCTGTAACCGAGGAGGGAATGTATATCGATTTCATTGAGATGCAGTCCGAGAAGGCGGAAATGCCTATTTTTGTTACCGCGCTGCCTATTACAACCTCCTCCAGCGATGAAAGACCGAAGAAGGCAAAGGCGGGTATTTCGCGGCATTCGTCAGAGAGGATAACCGTCTTAAGGCTCTCGGGAACAAATTCTGCCGATGCGGCATAGCTCGCCGCGCCGAAGATGTAGCCGAGGTGGGAGGCGGAGGTATCTCTTGAGCCGCCGATGAAGGGCAGAGTCAGGCTCTCCAGCTCCTCGCAGTCCTCGAGGGCGCCGATGCCGATGCAGCTGATTAAATCGGGTATAACCAGGCTCTTTAACCCGGTGGAGCGGAATGCACGCGCGCCGATAACCGATATCCGCGAGTTGATATCCACCTGAAAGAGATTGGAGCAGCCCTCAAAGGCTCCGATGCCTATATTGCTCACCCTGTTGCCGAGATATACATAGCGGATATCCTCTCTGTCCTTGAAGGCATCCCTTGCAATTTCAAAGACATATCTGCCCTCGTATTCGTCGGGGATAAAGATGCAGCTGCTGTCTCCCTCATAGCCCACAACCGCATAGTCGCCGTTGCTCCGCTTTTCAAATACCAGCCCGTCATAGGCGTTGTCGGGGATAGCCAGGCGCATTGTAGCGGTAAGGCTGTGGAAGGCAGGCTCTTCGTAATGGATAAGATCGGGGAAGGAGAAGGTGGCAGTGACCTTGTGTCTGCCGTAGCCGATTTTGCCGTTCCCCTCATAGCTTACCGTTACTCCCTCGGGCAATTCGCCCGTTATGTATATCGAATGCTCCTCGCCGTCAACGGGAATGATCTGTGTGTCAAAGCTTATGCCCGAAAGGTCATATACCGCCTTGTTTATCCTTACCGATACGGTGAGAGGGGGAAGCGCGCCATAGCTGCCCGAGGTGTCGGTGAAGGAAGCTGTTACCGTATATTCGCCCGGCTCTCTCATATCCGTTTTTGAGAGGGAGACTGTAACTCCCTCGGGGAGGCTGCCCAGGAGGGTAGCATTCCTTGCTTTGCCGTCATATGTATATTCTCCGCCCTTAAGGCGCACGCCCGGGATTGGGTATTCGTTTATTACAGCCACGGCGGTCATATCCCTTCCTTCAAGGTATTCTCCATCCTTAAAGAAGCGGGCAGTTACCGTGTATGTTCCCGGGTCGGTGAAGCGGTTGCCCTCATACTCCACGCTTATCCCCTCTGCCAAGCTGCCCGTAAGGGCGATGCTCTGCTCGTTTGCGGTGTATTCAAGGGTGGTGTCCTCAAGGCTGATATCTCCGAGGAACACAGGCTCCTCGGCGGGGGCGCAGGAGAAGAGAAGAAGGATAAGCGCCGCGGTCAACAGCATAAGAAGAATTCTTTTCATCCCTCCACCTCCTCGCATACATAGCCCACATCAAGGCGGAAGATTGCCACGGGCTCGCCCGAGCTGTTAGTCAGATTGCCGGGGAAGCGGCTTCTCAGAACATCACCGTCCGTGAGAGTGTATCTGTTTCCGCTGTCGTCTACGAGATAGACCTCGGTTTTGTTATTGCTGCAGCCCGCGTATTTCATCGGCGGATAGAGCCTGACACCGTTCTCAAGCTCAAGGAAGAAGTCGCCCCAGCCATACGCCACCTCGGTGGGGACATTGACATTATCGGAGGTGAGTATTACCCGTGAGCCGTCGATTTTAGCCTGCGCATCGTAGAGAATTCCGTTTTCTCCCGCCAGCTTAAAGCCCTCGCATACATCGCCGTACAGCAGGGAGAGCGGTGTGTCAAAGACGAGGACCACGCCCTCCGTCTGCCGTGAGATGGAGAGCAGCCTTGCCGATGTGGCGATATCCTCCCTGCCATAGCTCCTCTTAAGCACCTCGGCGGCGAGGCGCAGCCCGATTGGAGACTTGCGCGCTGTGTGTACAAAGAAGTCTAGGGTGGAGGACTGCTTGAAGTCATCGGGAGAAAAAACCGTTCCCTCATAGCCCGTGGGGATAAGATATACATTCGGGTCGCTGTCCGCTATCTCATACTGCACGCTCTGGAACTCGTTCAGCGACGAGGAGTAGGGAGCAAGGGCAATAGTATAAATAGGAAGGCTTTCGTTACGGAAGGTGGTGCGGAGGCTTTCGCTGTAGGCGGCAAACAGGGCAGGGTACTTGTCAGGCTCGCCGATGTGGCCCTCTCCCTGATACCAGACCGAGCCGCGAACAGTATAGCCCTCGAGGAAGTGTGCCATTCCGTTGTATGCTACCGCAAGAACGCGCTGATAGGGCTTGCCCACATACCAGTCCTCCCCGTCATCCGCGGTGGGGAGCTTTCCGTTTTCATTGTAAAAGTCGCGGTAGGCGTCAAGGGTGTAGATGTCCTCGTGGTATTTTCCAAAATGCTTAGCATAGATCCCCTCGTCTATCCACGCCTTTATGCCTGTGCCCGCATAGGTGGAGTCTATCAAGGCGACCGTCACATCTTCGCCAAGCTCCAGGCTTAGCCGTGTAGCCATAACATAGCCGATGGCGGAGAGGTACATACCGTTTTTGTTTACATCAAAGAGGGCTGTGGTATTTACATCAAACCATTCGCCATAGCCGATGTCGTTCTCGTCTACCTCCTGCATGCTTGGTACAACGAAGGCGCGGATCGGGTACAGGCTTGCCTGGGCGCGGTATTCCTCATAGTCCTCCATATGGTGGACGGGATAATTCATATTCGACTGTCCCGACAGGTGCCAGACCTCGCCAATGTCCACATTTTGGTAGCTTATTTCCTCGCCGCTCGTCTTGTCGGTAACGGTCAGGGTAAGTCCCCTTGCCGCCTCCATCGGAGGCAGGGAGATGTCAAAGCGTCCTCCCGAAACCGTCCCCTCAGCGCAAAGCTCGCCAAGGGCTGCGACAATTTTGCCGCCCTCGGAGGGAGAGTAGCCGTAGATTCCAATGCTCTCGCCCCTTTGCAGAACCATTCCGTCTGAGAATATAGCCGGCAGGGTAAGTGACTCTATGCCCTCGCCTGTTGCCGAGCTTTTGCCCTGTGAGAGTGAAAACGCCAGAGCCAGGATTATAAGCAGTATTGCGCCAAGAGCCAGCGCTGAACGAGCCTTTGTCATAGCCCCTCCTAATAAACTTTTTTCTTTAATTATACCACGCGAAAGATAAAATGTAAAGAAAAAAGCGAAAACATACCGTTTGTTGTCCTTAACCGACAAAAACAGGCGCTTTCGCTTTTTCTTGTAAGTTATACTTATTCAACCGTGTCAAACTCAAAGATGCCATAGCCGCCGTCATTTCTGACAAAGACAACGCAGAGCAGGAAGTCCTTTCCCTCTATTTTTGCCTCGGCGGTAAGAATGTATCTTGAGCCATCCACATCACTGTGGTAGTGGGAATAGGCGAAGTTAAGATAACCTGTGACCAGTATGCCCTTGTGCGGATCGGTGCCGCAGCAGTCCCGCAGGGTATCAAGGCAGTCCTCCAGGCTATCCCCATCAGGGTGGAGCAGAGCCTCCGCTTGGCTATCCTCTCCCCGCCTTAGCGCATCGAAGAATGCCAGCAAATCGCCCTTCGCCTCCTCGGTGTCAATTCCGCCCGAGCAGGAGGTGAAAAGAAGGGCAAGAACAAGCATCAGAGCCGCTGATACTATTATCTTATGCCTTAAAGTCCGTTTCATATGCTTCGTGTATTCCTTTCCTCTTTGTCCTTTTCGCCTTAATGCGAATTACTTTGATTATTTTCATTATAATTCAATTACGGAAATTTGTCAAGAGGTAAGTAATGTATAATTCTAAATAAGAAAAAAGACATTGTGGAGTGCTTATGAAGATCAGAAAGAAGTTATACGGCGAGAGCAATATGATAGGCAAGAATGTGGAGAGTCTGCGCAAGAGTCGCGGTATAAAGCAGAAGGATTTTATTGCCAGGATGCAGGCCGAGGGCTGTGACATCAATCCGACCAGCTATTCCAAGCTGGAGGGGCAGCTTCGTATGGCAACCGACAGGGAGCTGTTTGTTATTGCGAGAATTCTTGAGGTGCCAATGGAGGCGCTGTTCGATTCCGATTACAGGCGCTGATTTGAAGCTATTTAATATAGGGAGGGTGTATGCCGAAGGAAAAACGGTGGCTACCCCCTCTTTTTCGTTTTCGACCTCGCCCGGTTTTTCGTTTTGCCCCTGCTTGGTGATTGACAAGTCGGGTGATATGTGGTAAAATAGATTGGTTTATGAATAAAACTCTGATAGGAGACTGATATGAAATATGATGTTGTAATAATAGGAGCAGGCCCGGGCGGTATCTTTTCTGCCTATGAGCTGACGCTTCTTGCCCCCGAGCTTAAGATAGCGGTATTTGAGGCAGGGCACGCCCTGGCTAAGAGAAAATGCCCGATAGACGGTAAGAAAATAAAGAGCTGTATCGGCTGT
>JAFTRB010000102.1 GCA_017462445.1 Clostridia bacterium | reverse complement strand
TAATTATTTGCTTTAACTTTGATTTAATGCAACACGGGTGCCGATGTATCCTCCCAGCTATCGCGGTGGATAATGGCAAGGGCTATCGAATAGTATATCACGGGAATGAAGTAGAATATGAAGTTGTCAAGCAGGCTTTCCGCAAGCAGGACTCCCACGGAAAGGGCGAGCATCACAGTGTCAAGCCTCGGTCGACGGATAAGCGGAACGACAGTCATCACCCGGTAGTAAAGATAGGCGAGCAGTCCGAAAATACCCATCGAGGCAAGAAGCTGTACAAAGGTCTGGTGAGCCATCCAGGGGAAGAACTCCGCGCTATCGGATACGGTGGTGAAGAAGCCGCTGCCAAAAATCGGCGCGGACAGGAAGGCATCGATTCCCTCCCGCCAAAGCTCGAATCTGCCATTGTCGGCAAAGCCGCGGGAAAGCACATCCGCCAAAAGCCCGGACAGCCTGCCGCCAAGTATCGCATCACCAAGCCCGGCAAGCACGAGTAATCCGCCAAGGAGAACAACCGACTCAAGCCTTCTTTTGCCCACGGCAAGCGAGATAACAAGGCAGATAACAAATACTATTCCGCCAAAGAGAATGGCGTTGCGCGACTGTGTCAGGGCGGCGGTGGCAAGCGTCGCGAGAGCCAAGAGAATATAGAGCCAGCCGTTCTTCTTCTGCATATAGCCAAGGAAAAGCACGGGAATAAGCACTGCCAGGCATCCACCGACGGTATTCCAGATGCCCCAGCCAAGCAGGACATCCTCCTTGACTATGCTCCCATCCTTGATTATTCCGTCAGAGGTAACAAGGAGCGCTCCGCATTGGAGTATCAGCATGATAGCGATAAGAGCGCTGACATATATGAAGTAGTCAATAAGCTCCTCGCGTCTCTCTCCCCTGATGCCGAAATAGAAGAAGAGAAAAAGCACAGTGTATATCAGCGCTTCCCCGACACCCATGAGCAGGTCTGCCGCATCCCACGATGCCGAGAATGCACCGTTGAGCAAAAAGGCGGCAGACAGGACCAACAGCGGCAGAAGAAGCGGAGTCCTTGTAAGACTGATCCCTCTGAAAATTTTATTCTTTACGGCGAAGAATGCCATAGAGCCGAATATTATCGCAAACAGTATTATTACTATGGGGAGCCTGTATCCCGTAAAATAGTAATCCGAATAGGAGGGCGTGCCCGGTCCGTTCTGCACCGACACCGAAAAGATGAAGGTGCAGGCAAAGACGATAAAGGGACGGACGCTGTGCGAAACATAAAGCGCCAGGGCAAGAAGCAGTACATTCGGAATGCTGAGCCAAAGCTCAATTCCCAAAACATGACCAACAAGCACCAGAAGGCATACTATCACAGGATAGACTCTGCCCATAAAGAAGGACTCAAGACGACAGAGGAGTCCCTCATTCCCTGCCTTACTCTGCGCATTGCTCATCGAATATAGTCTCCTTTATAACCTTATAGGTCTCGTCAAATACCCTCTCGTTGGCATACATTGCATAGCGGTCCAGAACATCCCCCGAATCTACCTTAAGTCTGCCCTCGTGGATACCGACTACCTTTTCCACGAACTCACGGGTATTGCCGTATTTGAACATAAAGCCTGTCACACCCTCCTCTATCAGATCGGTGTGTCCCTTTACACGGGAGGCAAGAACCGTCTTGCCACAGCCCATAGCCTCGATGATATTGAAGGGCATTCCCTCAATCATACTGGCGCTGACATAAAGGTCACAGGCTCGCATAAGATCACAGGCATCCTCTCTTTGACCGAGGAAGAATACCGAGCTGGATAGATCAATCTCTCCTGCCAGCCCCTCCAGCTTCTCGCGCTCGGTGCCATCGCCTACCAGCCACAAAACGGCATTCGGGATTTTTTCCTTAACATCGTTGAGCGCCTTGATAAGAAACGCCTGATTTTTTCTGCCCGAAAGCTCGCCGACAAATGCCATAACAAACCTGTCCTGGCAGAGCAGCTCGCGACGAAGAGCGGCAGGCTGCGACTTGATCTCACGGACAGACGCTCCCATTCCGTGGGAGTTGTAGACCTTGCCGAGGCAAAGCTTATTCTTTTCGGCAATTTTGCGGTCATCCTCGTTCATTACGATGATTGCATCTGTGCGCGAGGCAACCAGCTTCTCCACCATAAGCAGCAGCGTACGCTTAATAAAGCCGGTATTCTCGGAGAACAGATAGCCGTGAACGATATTGATAACACGGGGTCTATCCTTCTTGGGAAGGGCAAATCTGATATGGAAGGCGGCAAGAGAGGTATTCAGGATAATTACATCGAATTTTTCCCTCTCAATAATCTTCTTTATCTCTGCTCTGCAGGCGCCGTTTGCCGCCGAGAAGAACTTCTTCTCAAAGGGAACATTGTAGTCCGCCCCATCTCCGCGCGCCATTATTTTAACCGTGTGTCCCTCGCTGCGAAGGCGCTCGATGTAGGGAAGATGGAAATTGTTGATATGGCTTATAACAGAAGCGCAATAGAGTATGCGGAGTCCGCCCTCCTTCGCTCCCGAGTCCTCTGCGACAAGCTCGCACAGCTCCTCGGGTGTAGGGGCGTTCGTTTCCTCCGGGGCATCCACCGCCACCGTCTCCGCTTCGGTCTCTGTCCCGACCTCGGGCGCGTTGTTCGCTTCCATTCCTTCATCCTCCTCGGGTGCTACATATTTTTCCGCCTTGTTTATCGCCTTAAAGGGAGTCTTGAGCAAAATCATGATATCCATACCGAGCGACCAGTTTTCGATATACTCGATATCCGCGTGAATCCTGTCCTCTATGGAGGTGTCACCGCGCAGTCCTCTTATCTGAGCAAGCCCGGTCATTCCCGGCTTTACATAGTGCTTGACCATATAAAGCGGTATACGTTCCTTGAAATACTCGACAAAATGCGGTATCTCGGGGCGAGGTCCGACGAGGGACATGCTACCGAAGAGAACATTGAAGAGCTGGGGCAATTCATCAATGGAGGTCTTGCGGATAAAAGCGCCAAACTTCGTTTTTCTCGAATCCTCCTCGTTGCTCCACGCTTCATCCGACTCTACATTTACACGCATCGAGCGGAATTTGTACATTGAGAAGGGCTTGCCCATCTTCCCCACTCTGGTCTGCTTGAAAAGTATCGGGCCGGGAGAGGAAATCTTTACTCCTATGGCGGCGACAAGCATTATCGGCGAGGTGAGAATTATCAGGGCAAGCGAGCCAAGAATATCCACCAGCCTCTTGAGGAAAGCGTTGAAGCGGTTATCAAGGGGTGTCGAGTGCGCATTTATAATCGGAAGAGAGCCTATGGGCTCAATCTGCCTTGCCGACTTGAAGAATCCGTAAATAACGGGAAGGAAATAAACCTTGATACATCTGTCATCGCAGAGGTTGACAAGGCGAATAAGGTGCCTTTTATCGTAGGCGTCAATCGCAAAGATAACATCGGTGGGCTTATGCTCGTCCAGAATTGCGGCAAGCTCCTTGAAGGCGCCAAGCTTCGGGCAGGCAACCTCCTCGGGAGAGATCTTGTCACCCACATAGCCGATTACCATCATACCGCTTGCGGTATCGTCGGAAACCTGCCGCAGGAAGTCCTGGGCTGAGGCGGTATTATCACCGACGATGATAGCTCGCCTGAGGTTATACTGACCGCGGCGGAAGAATTTGATAAATCTTATTATCATCCTCTTCTTGAAAAGGAGAATTGCCGTTGAGAGAATGGCGGAGAACAGCATCCAAAGCAGGACAAAATGCGTGTCCTGTGAATCAAACATCAGCGCTATGAAGGTTTCAACTATCAGATAATATATCAGGTTGACCTTGAATATTGCGGTCAGCGCCTGCCCTGTCTTGATAAAGGGAATAGGCTTGTACACATTAAATGCAAGGAACACCAGCGACTGAAGCACCACAACGACAAAGACCGTGGTCATAAGCCTCGGCGAGTCGGGTAAAATATTTGTCGGCTGGATTATCGGTGTGGCGAGGAGATATGCCATCATCAGAGCAACAAGGTTAAGAAGAATATCTATTGCATTCTCAAAGATTACGCCAAAGCCGCGATTGTTATCGTTACGCATGCGTCCTCCTACGAACAAATCAAATTAATTTTGCGCATATATATACTATTATATAATAGCACCAAAATGTATTTTTGTCAACAACAATTTGAAGCCCGGGAAAAAGCCCGGGAAAAAGCGGCGTGTCACGGACAAAAAAGAAAATGGACGGCGCCCAGGCAACATAGTTGACATATGGGAAAAAATGGTGTATAATCAAGAGGTATTAAATTGTCGGGCTTTATCTCTTCCGCACCGTTCTATACTGTACTGAAGCGATACCGTCTGACGGAAAGAGGAAAAATGCAGAATTTTGATAAAAGAGTCGGTGAAATAGAGAAAATCATCGGCTACACCTTTAAGGATAAAAGCTTGCTTCGCCAGGCCTTTACCCGCACAAGCTACTGTAACGAGCATAAAATTTTGGGAGGAGAGAGGCTCCAGTCGAACGAGGTACTCGAGTTCTTCGGTGACGGCGTGTTGAGTGTGGCAATCATCTCCTTTATGCTGAAGGCATGCACCGAAAGATATGCATACGGAATAAAAACCGATCTTACCGAGGGTGACTTCTCAAATATCAAGTCCAAGCTCTCCGACAAGAAAAATCTTTCCGCCTGCGCGATGTCCTTGGGGCTTGGTGCATATCTCAACATAGGCGAGGGCGACGCTAAGCTTGGCATCGTCAACGAGCCATCTGTAATGGAGGATCTATTCGAGAGCATTATAGGCGCGGTTTACATCGATTGCGGAATGAGCATCCCACAGGTTATGAGGGTGGTGGAGAAAATGCTTGATGTAAACGAGTATATCTCCAAGGCCCCTCCGATACAATCGGCAAAGAATGCGCTCCAGGAATGGTGTGCGGACAAAAAGAGGCGGCTGCCACAGCCGGTGTACAGGACACTCGGCGAGGACGGCCCCGACCACAAGAAGACCTATGTAAGAGGCTGTTATATCGGGGAGAGGCTCGTAGCTCGCGGAATGGGCAAGAACCTGAAGCTGGCAGATGCGTCCGCCGCCGAATCGGCCCTCGGTATACTCATTGCCGAGGAGGAGAACAAAAGAGAAGCGGAAAAGAAAAAGGCTCCCCCGAAAAAGAAGCCTGAGTCTGTGGAAGCAGTGAAAGAGCCCAAAAAGCCGGAGCCTAAGAAAAAAGCCGAGCCTAAGGAAACTACCGAGCCTGAAAAAGAGGAGCCTGCGCAGCCAAAAAAGCAGCCCCCTAAAAAGAAAGCCAAAGAAACAGCAAAGAAGCGCCCCTTGGCGGCAAAGCAAGAGGACGCTCCAAAGGCCGAGCCCAAGTCAACAGCAAAAAAAGAGCCTACCTCACCCAAAAAAGGCGCTAAAAAGCAAACAACTGTTGGCACAGAGCCAAAACCCGGACAATTGAAGTCAAAGAATAATTCAACACGGGTACAGCCTTCCTCATCGCAAGAAGCGAAAAAGCCGTCGGGAGATAGCGCTATCACCGTACTAAAAAATTATGCATCAAAGCAACATATTGCTACACCGGCATTCAAGGATCTAGGCGAGGCGAAGGGCAAGAGCGGAGCTGTGGAATTCCGCATAGAATGCCACTTTGCAGACAAGATAGCCACTGCCACCGCCCCCACAAGAGCCGAGGCGCGGGAGCTGGCGGCAAGGAGAATAGCCGACGCAATAAAGCCGCCAAGGAAACGAAATACCAAGGGCAAGTAACCCACCAAACAG